>NZ_JAUBSD010000042.1:0-58060 GCF_036704575.1 Microcoleus sp. K5-D4 | reverse complement strand
TCAGAACCAATTTTTCTTTGAGACATCTTCTCAAACCCCCTTGACAACTGCCATACAAGCTTAACTTGTTACCAATGATCCACTGCTATTGGTAGAATAGACTTAAGAAAACGTACTACAGTTGAACACTCTCTGGCTCATATTGGCCATTGGCAGGGGAACCGTGCTCGCTATATTGGACTGCGGAAAAATCTCTTCGATCTACGGCGAGTCGCTGTTGTTCATAATCTTCATGTCATTGCTCGAATGGATAAGGTTCGACCAATTACACCAGGCATAGAGTCGAACTCATGCACTGGCTAATTTCATAAATTCCTTTTTTTGTCAACTCCTAATACTGAACCGACGCCCTAGAACTGGCTCTTCACGCGCACGCATTCCCAGGCGTGGCAGGCTGACTTAATGTAACTCCGGTTAGTCGCTGGATTTACTAGGGTATCAGGTTAAGTTTAAGTTAAGACTAAGTTAAATTCAAGTAGAGGTTCGGAGCGATGTGCGGCCCCGAAACGTCAAACCCTGGAACTCGCAAGCTTTGTTGAGGCGCTGGGCTAATAGCTTGCAGAGAAATATCTGCGGTTGCGAATTTACATCGTTGCTTCTTTCTTCACCACTTCCCCAAAGCCCCCCAAACAGTACCCGAAACCACCCCCCAAATTGCCCCCAAACCAGCCCCCACGATCGCCCCCGCCACAGGCCCCAACTCCACCGGCACTCCAGCGCTAACAGCCGGAAACATCGCAGACACGCCCGCACCCAACACAGCACCCGCCAAAGTCCCCAAAAAACTGCCCCAAATCGCCCCCAAAGCCGCACCCTTCAAGCCCGAAGGCTGAAACGAAATCGGCAACTTCGGCGAAAACCCGCAAAAACCCAACAAACCCCCAGAAACCACACCTCCAACAGAACCCACACCAGCCGCCACGATCGCCACACCCAGCAGCAAACCCGCAAACTCATTCACCGGCCGCATCTGGACACCGTATTGCTGCCAAACCACCAGCCCAGCCCCCAAAAAAACACCAGCCAGAGTCCCCATAAACGAGCCCCAGACCGCCCCCAAAGACCCTCCCCGCCGGCCCCACACCCTCCCCGCCGGCAGCGCCAGAGGAGGCCGAAAACTCGCCCAAACACAGCCCCAGACAGCACCAACTCCCGCCCCAGCCAAAATCCTCTCCCCGATCCCCGGAGTGCTATTAATCGCGCCAAACACCGCACCGCCGATCGCCGCCAACAAAAAAGCGCCCCAAGCCGCCCCCACCAAAACTCCGCCCCACTTCCGCCAAATCTGATTCGGCGGCAAAGTAAAAATGCCCCACATCATCCCAAAAAAACAGCCCCAAATCGTACCAACAAAAATCGCCCCCAAAATAGCCCCACCGCCCTCAGCTATTACCGAATAAATCCCTCCGATCGCCGCCAAACACAAACTACCCCAAACACCTCCCCAAGCAGCATCCTGAACAATGCGCTCAAACTTGCCCACGGGAACCCGAGGCGCAGGAGTCCGACTCCGAGAAGACATCGGCATCGGTAGCAAGGGCACTGCGTACTGACCGAGGGGGCGTGGCAGCCCCGTGGCGGGCTGTTGCCGGCGCACTGCGGGCTCCCTCACGACAGGCGGTGGTTGAGGCTTTTTACGCTTGATTTTCGCAGGCTGCAAGTGCAATCCGTTGCTAATTGCTTGCCGGGAAGGAAACGGATCGCGCCCTTTGAGGAGTTTTGCCCGATCGCACCAAGGACAGCGACTGAGATGATTTCCGTATTTATGCTGACTATTTTTACTGCAAGTAACTAAAGCATCTTCCGCTTCCCGAATTGCATTCACCCAAGTTTTCGCATCCGGGCGCGCCGAAGGATTGCCGTGCCCTTCCTCAAAACAGCGGATAAACATCTGCCGCAGTCGCGGATGCAGCATCTCGAAAGGAGGCGCAGCGGGCATCGGGCGGTAGGGAATCCGTTTCGTACCTGTGGGGAAATGGCCCGATCGAATTCTCGCTTCCAAAGACGGTGGTTCATCGCTACCGAGATAAACTCCCGAAAACGGATGCGTACCTTCCATCAGCAATTGAAAAATTAATACCGCTAAACCGAACAAATCGTGCTCTGGGGATCGATCGATATCGCGGAAAGTCTGCCCCTGCAACTCCGGCGGCGTAAACTCCGGTTTCCCCACGGGACACCGATAAACGTAACCCGTATAAGGATCGCGGACTTGAAACGAATCCGTGTCTACCAGCGTTACCAACGCCGTATCCGTCACGAGAATGTTCGACTCGTTTACGTCGCCGATGACGTAACCCCTGACGTGGAGGGCATTTACAGCCGAGGCGAGATTTCTGGCGGTACGGTGGAGGTAAAGATAGCTAAATAGAGGTTTTTGTTCGCGCCTGGTTTTGGGAGTGTAAAAAGTGTGTACCGGCATCACTTTGTTGACGCGCGGCATCACAAAACCGACAATTTTTTCTCGCCCGCCGACAGTATGCAGCAAATCGATCGGCCAAGCAATGGAAGCGTGCCCGGGTTCCGCGATCGGCGCATCCGGCGGCATACTGAACATGACTGTGAGTTTGTCGCCGTCTTCGTCTGTCGGTTTGTGGTAGATTTTTGCTACAAGGGACGAGTCTTGGGCGATCGGGTAGATGCGACCTTCACCCCCACTGGCGATCGCAGTTTTGGTGTCGATCGCAATCAGTTGTCCGCTAAATTGGCGCTGCAACTGCATAGAATTCCGTTATAGGATACAGGATTTGGAAGCCATGACTCAATAAACTTGACTTGCCCATTAAATCTTACCTTTGTTATGACTTAGGCACCGGTGAGGAGAGACCGGGTTTTTCACCAAAAGACGTGTTGCAGACCGCAGATTCGGTAAAAAACCCGATTTCTTGGGGGGAGTGGTTAAGCCCTTTTGCTGTTAGTGGGATGGGCATCCCGCCCGTCCATCGATTAGTGGAATGGGCGTCTCGCCCGTCCGCGCTATCAAAATTAGATGTGAACCAGCTTCAAATCCACCGACAATAACAACATTTTATCCTCAATTTTTTGTCTGACGGCCGGTGTCACCTGACAATTATCGCTGTTGAGGCATTCCACCAGCAAGTTGTGGGCATAGTAATACTGTTTCAGCAGAGTTTTCTGTTGGGGGCGAAAGTCTCGATTGTAGCCCATCGCAGTTTTGAATTTTGCCAGCCAACAGCTACCGCACTCTTTGCGCCACTTTTTCCAGTTTTGCAAATCAGGCATCTCCGTCTGAAATTGTGCCAGCAGTTGTTTAAGTTCTGGTTCAATATCCAGTGCCCAAATGCCAACCACGATACCCGCCACATCATTATCAAAAGCCAATTTCAGAGACTCGTTAACATCTGCAAATTCTACATTTTTTCCCGCCTTGGCCAAACAATTCCGCAACTTGCGAACTTTCGATCTATCAAACTTCAGACTCGGATCGAGGACGCGAGTCAAAGCCAAATCGAGCACGCAAACTAAGGCAACATAAAAAGCGCGAATTTCGACGGGTTTGAAATTCTTTTGCACTAACTGAGACTTGTGATTTGCCCAGATTAGCAACTGCTGCAAGGTTTCATCTTTAGCCGCCATGCTGTCAATTTTTTGTTGCATCAGCAGCAAAAGTTCGTCAGCAGGTTGCAAAATGCTGACAACTCTCACAAATTCATTTTTCCACTTTTTGTCGGTAATTCGGCTGACTAATTCTGGCAGCGAGTCAGGGTTGGCACTGTCAATCACATATTCTGGTTGAGTTTCGCTTTCCTCTAGCAGTTCGTCAACTGCGCTTTTGATAAAGTTATCCACCAACCAGTCGCGGGTACGCGAGAAATTGCTCTCCAACTCTAGGTAATGGCTGCCTAATTTGGCCTTAAAGTCTTTGGGAAAAATCTTTTTAGCCACTAACATATTTTTCCAGCGAGTTAGCTGGCTGGCGTTGCGTTCGGGAAAGCGGTTGTACAAATAGTCGATCGCGATCGCCTCTAAAATATCCGCACCCAGGATTTCCCGACGCTTCACCTCGTTTTCGGGTCCCCTTTGTCGCCGCCCAGTTAGATCCAGATGCTGGCTAACCGTTGGTTCAATCAAGTGTTCAATCAGCCAGTTTCCCCCACTGGAAAAATCGCGATCGAACTCCAAGTAAATCGCGGCAAACAAAGCCTCAAAACTTTCTGAAAAAGATATAGTGTACTCGCTTTTGTCTGTTTCTTTCCCGTTCCGTACTAGCCAACTAAGTTCGTTTAATTTCAAGTTTTGTGTGAATTCCGCAGTTTTTTTTGAGTCTGCTAAACGAGCTTTTAAGGTTGAGATAGCATCTGGGTCGAGTTCTGGATGTTCACGGTAGAGGTAATCGGTAACAACGGCACCGAAAATCGCTCCCCCTAAGAGTGACAGCCGTTTGTACTTAACCTCTTGCCAAGCGGGAGACTCCTCGGGGCGATCGGAGTAATAGCTGGTAGAGTAACGGCAATTTAAGGCGATTTCCAGCAGTTTTGTCTGCTGAAAGCTGGGAATGTCGATCGCTGCTTTGACTGCTTCAATATCTACCTTTTTATTTTTTATTAGCTCTAATTCTTCTTCACATTTTCCCCACTTTTCCAACCAATCACCGCCAGCATCTTCCACATATAAATCCACAAAATCTACCCCATAATTCATCCATTCATCCTGCATCTTTCTGGCTGCTTCCAGTTCTTCCCAGACTTTGTGCAAGTTATTTTCAACGATGCTCGTACCTTGTACAGTCATAGTATTTGATTTTGATGTAATTTGATTTTATTTCCAACAAGTCCACCGCGATTTAATCAAATCTCAATTCAATTTAGGCAGAGTTGCTAGTTATTTCACAAGATTGATTGCGGCGGTCAATCTTCCCGTTATGTAGCCTTCGTAGGAAGCACCTCTTGCCAGCGTCTGGCAAACCCCTCCCGGAGACAGAAAAGGGGAGGAAAAATCTTGGTCGGTTTTCCCTTTTCCCGAAGCAGTCTGGGGGTTAGGTTTTTGGCATTGTCGACAATTGTGCAATATGTGAGTTAGTCAAATTTTTTTTCACAGAGTTTTGGAGCAGTCGAACTATTCTCAGCAGCAGATATGCTTGATTTACGGGAACTTGAGGTAACGACCGGCGGGCAAATTATCGCTATTATATAATGCAATGTTAACTAACTGATTCAGGAAATTTGCATCGTTTTTATCATAACTTAAAAACAATCCTCTGTCAATCCCCCAATCTTTAAGAGTTTGTTGCCAGTTCTGATATTTTTGTTCAGAGAATTCATCCGAAAGAGTTGTGACTTGAATGCAGAGGGGCTGCTGTTGCCGGCTGCTAACGATCGAATCGGTTGCCATAGAAAGATCTGCAACATATCGATACAAAACAGTGCCTTGGCGATCGACAATTCGGGCTGCGATCGCACGAATCACGATATCATCTCCCGGATCGAATTGACCTGCCTTGAGTTTTTGTTTCCAGATGTAAAATTTGCGATCGTTTTCGCTCAGCCATTTAGGAAATAGATAGCTGTACCAATACCTTTCCCCGGGCGTCATTAACTCAAACGCGGCTTGTTGTTCTCTTTCTGAAGGTAGAGATTGAATTGCCAGCCAAACCTGAGAATCTCGGATAAGCTGCAGCAAAAAAGCCATCACAAATTTTTTAGCCGTTAGCGAACCGGGTTTAACATCTTTCACCCAGCGATTGATTTCATCCAATCTTCTCGCTAAACTCGGATCTATTAGATCTGCGTCGCTAATTAGGGAGTTGAGCTGATCCTTAATCTCTTGTGCTTGCAAATGACGACCTACTGTACACACTAAAGCAAAATTGTTGACACCTCGATTTTATTATAGAACCGCGCCAAATTTTCACCGCTGATTAGACATTTCGCAAAATTTTTGTGGGTAAGTATTCTGACAGCCCTTAACTTTATTTTAGGAGATGTTTATTGAGTAGCTGCTGCTGATTGCCGCAGACGCTGGTACAATAAAATGAAATAAACATTTATCAACACTCCGACTATAAATCCGAGTACCTGACCCACAAGCTGAGATGCTAGGGGATTTCCCAATTTTAAACCGATTAATTCATCAATCAATTGTCCTGGCACAAAAAACACAAAAGCTATCAGTAAATATGAGCTAACTATCAACCAAGAACGCCCTTCAGTTAATTTCCAACTACTGTCAAAACTGTCCGGCACCGAAGAGTTATCAATGACGATAGCATAAGATGAAAACATTAAGCGGTATAACACATAACACCCAGAAATTATTACTATACTTAGTCCTAAAAAGGCAAAAGACTGCTGGGACCACATAATGCTTGCTCTTGCTAAAGCAAAAAGCAGCAGCACCACCACCACAGACAGGAAATTAACCAAAATGAGTGGTAGCAATCTTCTTTTTGCTTGAGAGAAAGCATCGCTCGCAGTTACTTGATTTTCTGTCAAACTTCGATAAGTGTAGAAATTAGTAGCTCCCGACAAGAAAGGAACTGCCACCAACCAGTAGAGAATATTCAACTTAAGACCTGCGTCCGCCTGTTCGGAGGTAGTTATCTCAAAGCTATTGAGCAGGATATCTCGGCCAAAAGTACTTAGCACGAACCATATCAAATGGGGATAGTTGATTCTGAACAGAACTGGGTATATAGATCCCACAACAGCAAACGTTTGTCGTAACAAGCTTATGGCACTAATTCGTTGAGCAGTCATAATTTTTTATCCGGCTTATCTAAGTGGATTTAAACAGATTAGACCTGACTCGAAAAAGTTGCTAACAATAATGTTAAGTCATCATCGGTGCGTTCGGAAACGCGGGGCGATCGCAAAAATGACTCTAATTGCTGTTTCGCATCTTCTTCTTCTTTCCACTCGCCAGAAAACCGAAACAAAGGCGCAAAAAACGGCTTGTGCGGCGTGCCTTCTGGGATTTTGAGAGCTAACATTTGCAAGCCGTCGGAAAACACCGCCAAGTGCGGCAGTTTTTCCCGCAGTACCTGAAATTGCGCTGTTTCTATCGCATTCGGCGAAATCAAAAAAATAGTTTCGTTGATGTATTCGCCGCAGGGAGGTACAGTCAGGGCGATCGCATTTCCTGCACTGTCACCTGCTACCGCGGCACCGTCGCCGATTTGAGCAACTGCGATTAATTCCGGCGTAGCAACAACAGCAATTAAAGTGCAGGCTAAATCTCTCGCAGCCACTTCCCGCACAGCCGCTTCTGCTTCCACCTGCGCCCGCGCGACTTGCAGTGATGCTGTCAAGAATACCTGCCATTCGTCGTCATTTTCAGGCAGCCTTTCCTGTTGCTGGCAAATCGTTTCGACAACCGCTTCCACAGCAATTTTCGCCCCAATTTCTGCGAGTGCTGCGGAGCCCGCACCATCGGCAACCGCTGCCGCTAAAACACCGTTCGGCAAGAGACGCCAGCAGTGGGCATCTTGACAAGGCTGCGATCTTTTTTCGTGGCTTGTACCTATCACCGATGCCGCTACAACTTGCCAATTAAAGGATGAATTCTGCATTAATAACTCTTTAACTCAAAACTTCGTAAATTCACAACTATGCAAAGTCTGGACGGGTTTATTTATCCCTAATTAGATAGGGCGATGCACACCACACCTTACTTATTATGTAGGGCTATGCACACCGCACTTACCGCTGGTCACTTACTAATGACGTAAGGATTCAGGTCACTGAACTCCTTGCTGGGCAAAGACTTTAGATATGGAGCTTGATACTAAATCAATCTATATTCTCAATAAACCACGAAAAACTGTCACTTCTCCTCGTTTATTGACAATTAACCACGAAAGACAAAAACCCTTATTTTGCCCTAAAACCCTTGCCAGACAAGCGTTGGAGCCGCAAGTTTTTAGACCTGAATCCTTACCTAATGACCAATGATCAATGAGCAATGACTAATACCTAAACAGTTCCCCATCCGGGTGGTGGCAGCGCTACTTGTTCATCAATTTTTGAGTGAGAAACTCTCTGCATACTAGCCGACAGCCAGATGAACATCTCTCTAAAGTCTAGTCCTCTCAATTTTACAGGCGTGCGCTCGACAATTTGCGCCAGACGGGTGATATTAGCACCTTCCACTCCGACTGCAAAAAATGCCACGCGCTTGTTAGTTTCTTCCTCTTTAATCCGCTGTGCTGCTATTTCCACAACATCATCTGATTCACCTTGAGGTTCGCCGTCAGTAATCATAAATACCCACGGGCGGTAGTAGGTAATGCCGTTGTTGCGGTATTCGGATTTGCGAGCCGCAATAGTATCTAATGCTAGCTGAATGCCAGCGCCCATGTGGGTTTGTCCTTGAGCTGTCAGCAGTGGCGTCTCGAATTGGTCGGCGGTCACGAAGTCTTGCACGACTTTGATATGATTGTCAAATGAAATAATCGCGACTTCGACTCGCTTTTTAGCTAGTTCGTCTTTAATTAGGTCATTCCTAAAAATTTCCAGCCCCTCATTCAAGGCATCTATGGGTGCGCCTTGCATGGAGCCGGAGGTGTCCAGCAGGAGGACGCAGGGACAGCGCGGCTCTGGGTTTTCGGCAAATTCTACGGCTTCGTCTAGTCTCATGGTTCGGGGTTGACCTGGGAGTGGCTCGATTTCTAGGTTTGTTACTTTACTGTATCAAGTCAGTAACAAATTTAAGTGCAAATTGCTAGGGCGATCGCATTTTACCATTTACGTGAATCGATTTTTTATTTTTGATTGTATATTTTAGATTTAAGAATTGGATGTCTGCCGTCAAAAAAACAAATTTTTTCCTGCCTGTGGTAATATAGACTAATAGTATTACTGCAAAATAAGGATAAATCTTATGATTGCAACAGTCACACAGAAATTAACCTTTGACCAATTCCTTGTAGAATGTCCAGAAAATGGACGCTATGAACTGGTAAATGGAGAAATTGTAGAGATGAATGCGACAAGAAATCATGATGATGTTGCTGATTTTACGTCTGACTCATTTAAAGATCAAGTTAAACGGCTAAGTTTAAATTATGTAGTCAACAATACCGCCGTTATCAGAACTGTAAGTAAAGCGGGCATCGAACAAGGGCGGAGGCCGGATGTCAGCGTAATTGATCGCGATTTGTGGCGATCGAACCGTTCTGCTTATTCTGCATTGCGGGAACCAATTCAACTGGCAGTGGAAGTAACATCAACAAATTGGGAGGACGATTATATAGACAAATTGGACGAATATCGGCGTTTGGGAATTGTAGAATATTGGATAGTCGATTATTTAGCAATTGGTAGCAGGGAATTTCTGGGAAATCCCAAAGTTCCAACTGTATTTGTCCACCTTTTGGATGCAGAGGGCAACTATCAAAGAAGCGCGTTTAAAGGCAGCGAACGAATTGTGTCGCGGACTTTTCCCGAATTAACGCTGACAGCAGAAGAGGTTATGAATGTTTAACTTCCGTTAATCCACCTAGCCAGACTATTATCCATAAAAAATTACTGAAAATATGAAGTCTCTTTCTGATAAAAAATCTATTAGTCCTTGGAGTTACAAACCTTGGTGGTGTCAGCCTTGGTCGATTCTTTTAACTGGTACTAGCCTGATTAGCGGTAGTTGGTTTTTATTAAAAAATGTTTGGATAACTGTTTTAGTGGCGATTCCTTTATTAGCTTGGATGGGTTTTTTCTTGTTAGTTTGGCCGAGGTTGATGCTTTCTAGCGGAGTTTTGGATTCCGATGCAGATTAGGTTTTGGTGACGCGCACCTTATGTTTAGGATAAGGTGCGCGCTCATTGGTGTCAACAAACACGTTAAACCCTCTTTCCGACAGGGGCTTCAACAAGAACCTCCAAGCGAAAGTCCTCGATATGAGGACTAATGAGTTATTCAGTCCTCTTTGAGAGGACTTTCGCCATAAGACAGGGAATTCATTCCCTGGCGGAGTGCGGGGTGAGGGAGAGGACTGGCGGACTAAAAGCTTAAGTTGACACTAATAGTGCGCCCTGCACACCCTAAACATAGGGTGTTTCGCCCTCTAAGTTTGCGGGTAATAGTCTTGAATTGCTTTTACTTCCATCGGGTGGGATTTGAGCGATCGAATTCCCGCTGCTGTCGCTTTGGCACCGGCTATTGTCGTAATAATCGGGATTTTGTAAGTCAAAGCTGTGCGGCGGATAAAGATGCCGTCGGCTCGGGATTCTTCGCCGGAAGGTGTGGTGATAATTAGTTGAATTTTCTCATTTTTGATCGAATCCAACAAATTCGGCCGCCCTTCGTGCAGTTTCAATTCCAAATCTACCTGTAAACCTTGCTCTCGCAAAACTTTGCGTGTTCCGTGAGTTGCGACTACTCTGAAACCCAATTCTAAGAATTCCTTGACAACGGGTACAACTGCTAGTTTGTCCCGATCGCGCATCGAAACCAGCACGGTTCCCAACAGCGGCATCATTTGTCCAGCACCTAATTGAGCTTTGGCAAAGGCTTTGCCAAAATCGGTGTCAATTCCCATGACTTCGCCGGTCGATCGCATTTCTGGCCCTAACAAGGTATCAGTTCCCGGGAACTTAGCAAAGGGTAATACAGCTTCTTTTACCGCAACATGAGTGGGTATAATCTCTTCAGTAAAACCCAAAGCTTCTAGAGTTTTGCCAGACATGACTCGTGAGGCCATTTTTGCTAAGGGAACTCCGATCGCCTTGGAGACAAAAGGCACTGTTCGAGAAGCGCGCGGATTAGCTTCCAAAATAAAAACTTGTTCCCCTTGAACAGCAAATTGAATATTCATCAACCCGATTACTTTCAGGGATTTTGCTAATTCTACAGTCCAGCGGCGGATTGTTACCAAGGCTGCATCAGAAAGCGTTTGATAAGGGATAGAACAAGCAGAGTCGCCGGAGTGGATTCCCGCTTCCTCGATGTGCTCCATAATACCGCCGATCGTCACATTGCCCGTAACATCGGCGATCGCATCGACATCCACCTCGATCGCATTCTCCAAAAACTTATCAATTAAAATCGGATGATCGGGTTCTACTAGCACGGCATAGGTCATGTAACGTTCCAATTCCGTATCGGAATAAACAATTTCCATGGCTCGCCCGCCTAATACATAACTTGGTCGCACCACTACCGGATAACCGATCCGTTGAGCTACTATTAAAGCATCCTCAAAACTACGGGCTAAACCGTTAGCAGCTTGCTGAATATCCAATTCCCGCAGAATCTTTTCAAATCGCTCCCTGTCTTCAGCAGTATCAATGGAATCCGGCGAAGTTCCCCAGATTTTTGTTTGTACATCGGGGTGATTTTCCAGAGCTTTTTGTAAAGGAAGCGCCAACTTCAGCGGCGTTTGGCCCCCAAATTGAATAATTATTCCCTCTGGATTTTCCGCTTCGATGATGTTGAGAACATCTTCTTTTGTTAGCGGTTCAAAATACAGGCGATCGCTCGTATCATAATCCGTCGAAACCGTTTCCGGGTTCGAGTTGACCATAATTGTCTCAAAGCCATCTTCTCCTAGGGAATAGGAAGCGTGACAGCAGCAGTAATCAAACTCAATTCCCTGTCCGATCCGGTTCGGCCCGCCACCTAAAATCATCACTTTTCGTTTGGTAGAAGGCAAAACTTCCGACTCCGGCGCGAGACTGTGGCCTACAGGCGAAATCTTCTTCTCTTCATCGCCCAAGTCCCAAATTGCTGCTCCCGCTTCGTAGGTGGAATAATAATAGGGTGTAAACGCTTCAAATTCAGCGGCACAGGTATCGACTGTTTTGTAAACCGGAATTACGCCTAACTGTTTGCGGTAAGCGCGCACTTGATCTTCGGATGTTTTGGTGGCGTAAGCAATTTGGCGATCGCTAAAACCCAATTGCTTTACTTCAAACATTGTCTCTTTTGTCAACTCTTCCAACCGCGTTCGTTTCAAGAACTTCTCAGTTTCCAGCAATTCCTGCATTTTATCCAAAAACCAAGGATCAATTCCTGTAAACTCGAAGATATCTTCCACCGACATTCCCATCATCATCGCGTGGCGAACTGTAAAAATGCGATCGGGATTTGGCGTCCGCAATCCGGCGCGAATTTGTTCCAAACTCGGCAACTTTTCCGGTTTGTCGCACCCGAAACCCGCGCGGCCTGTTTCCAATCCCCGCAGGGCTTTTTGGAATGATTCGTTGAAGCTGCGCCCGATCGCCATTACCTCCCCAACCGACTTCATTTGCGTTGTCAAAGTCGGTTCGGAACCAGGGAACTTTTCAAATGCAAATCGGGGAATCTTCGTCACCACGTAGTCAATTGTCGGCTCAAAAGACGCCGGAGTTTTCTTGGTGATATCGTTGGAAATTTCGTCTAGGCTGTAACCTACCGCTAATTTTGCCGCCATTTTGGCAATAGGGAAACCAGTTGCTTTCGAGGCCAAGGCGGAGGAACGGGAAACCCGAGGGTTCATTTCAATAACGATGAAATCTCCGTTGACAGGATTGACGGCAAATTGAATATTGGAACCGCCGGTTTCAACTCCGATTTCTCGAATAATTTTCACCGAAGCATCTCGCAGGCGCTGATATTCTTTGTCTGTGAGAGTTTGCGCCGGGGCGACGGTGATAGAATCGCCGGTGTGGACGCCCATCGGGTCGAGATTCTCGATCGAACAAATAATCACCACATTATCTGCCAAATCCCGCATTACTTCGAGTTCGTACTCTTTCCAACCAATCAAAGATTGTTCGATCAAAATTTGCGATACTGGACTGGCATCAATCCCGCCTTGTGCCATTTCTTCAAACTCTTCTTGGTTGTAAGAAATGCCGCCTCCCGTGCCTCCCATTGTAAAAGCAGGACGAATAATTAACGGATAACTGCCAATTTGGTGACCAATTGCTTTGGCTTCGTCGAGAGTGTTGGCAATTCCCGAAGGGCAAACTGCGACTCCAATTCGCGCCATCGCTTCCTTAAATAATAGCCGATCTTCTGCCATTTCAATTGCTGGCAACTTAGCACCAATCAACTCGACGTTGTATTTTTCTAAAACGCCATTTTTGGCGACGGCAACTGCTAAATTTAGCGCCGTTTGACCGCCCATTGTCGGTAAAATTGCTTGAGGTCTTTCTTTAGCGATGATTTGTTCGAGGATGGCTGGCGTTAGAGGTTCGATGTAAATGCGATCGGCAGTTTCCGGATCGGTCATAATCGTTGCAGGGTTGGAATTCACCAACACTACTTCATAACCTTCTTCTCGCAAAGCTTTGCAAGCTTGTGTCCCTGAATAGTCAAATTCGCACGCTTGACCGATAACAATTGGGCCGGAACCAATGAGAAGAATTTTTTTTAAGTCTTGACGACGGGGCATAGGTTCGTAATTAGTAATTGGACAAGGTGGAGGATTAATTTGATATTTTGCATCACTCTTAGAAACAGGCTTTCTAAGCTGTTCCCCCCAAAGCTTACTCAAAATAGTGCAAGTTTTGTTGTTAATTTGAAATTGTGCACCATTATCAGCATTTTGGAAGCAGAACCTCGCAACTCCGGCTGACAGACACCCCCAGCTAACCAGAAATATTGATGAGAAAAGGGTGCGGTCGATCGGTAAATCAAGACTATTTTAAGTGTTGCGGTCAAATCGTGTTCTAAAATACACAATCCCTGTATTCCGCCGGATTAATCATTGTAGAGACACTCCAAGAACCCTTCTTCGTGTCAACTTAACGTCTAACCCAATCACAGACTGTTGTTTGAGTATTAAATCTAGATCCCCCCTAGCCCCCCTTAAGAAGGGGGGGACAAGATTCTTCTCAAAGTCCCCCTTCTTAAGGGGGATTTAGGGGGATCTAGACTGGGTTAAAAGCGAGATTTATCAATGGTTTCAGGCGATTGTTGACACCAATGGGTTCTTGGAGTGTCCCTAGCGTATTTCAGCCTATTGTTAAGCTTTGCGCGATCGGCGAATGAGTACACTTATAACTTGTCCCGGCTTTGCACCTCGCTGCGGCGGACTCCAATCGCCAACTTGGGCAAATCCCAGTCGGTACAAGGTGTGGATGGTGTCTAACACGGCGGCGCGGGAACCGACAACCGTTATCCGCACGACTTCCTGTTCCGATACTGCTGAGTCGTCATTTGGACGCGCGGACAAGTTATCGTCAGGTACGAATTCCTGTGACATAATATGGTCTCCTGGTTTTTGGTTTTCTAGGAAAACCCAAAAACCCAGCCGCCCCGCACGTTAACACAGAGCAGGGCGGCTACAGAGAGTGTTAAAATTCTCCATTAGCCTCCATACTGCTTACTCAGTTTGGCGGTTAGCTGTCCATTGCTGTTGGTAGCAGCTTTGGGCAGTGCAACTAGATTTTTGGGCGACGCGGGCTGCTTCTTCTTTGAGGAAAGCAGCCTTAATTTCACAGCGTAGCCGCAGATGGGGGCCACCGTCAATCGATTTAAGATTTTGGATTTAAGATTGAGATTTTTCTCCAACAACTCTCGCACTCTCCCCTTCTCCCACTCTCCCCCTCTCCCTCAACCCAACCTACTAGATGAGGGAATGCGCCGAGGAAGAGGTAAAATATGGAATCGTTCCAAAAGCTTAAAATCAAAAATCTAAAATAAAGATATGCCTAGAACACAAGTGCGAATATTCCGTGCGCCTGCTGCTTGAGGGCAACCACATCAATTTTAGATTTTAGATTTTAGATTGTCCTCCAACAACTCTCTCCATCTCCTATGCCTAGAACACCCAGCGAATATTCCGTACACCTGCTGCTTGAAGGCGGCCACCGCGAAGAAGTGCGTTTCGCAACGCTGCAAGATTTTCAAAAGTGGTACAGCAGTACGCTGGTGCCGAAACAAGATTCAAGAGAATTTCTTAACGTCCCGATCAAAAATATTCAAGGCGAATACATGGTAGTTCGGCCTACCAGCGTTCTCGCAATTCGCGTAGAACCGATATTTACTTCTAGCGTCGAACGATTCGATGAATAAGGAAAATAATCAATTTAGTAGGGAAGATTGGAAATTGAGCAAGATTTTTCGCTATCAGCTATTAGCGATCGCCTGTTGCGTTTTGGCGATCGCTTTTTCGGTGCCAGCCGTTGCAGCCCCGCCACTGCAACCAATTAGTATAAATCAATTGCAAGCTGGCGAGTCGGAGGATCTCGCCTTTGACGCTCAAATCTGGGGCGAAAATGGCAAACCGGGTGATAAAGAATTGCTGTTAAAGTCGATCGACAACAGCCTCCGCTATCTCAATACATCGGCCGCCGCCACTGCTTACAGCCGCTATCCAGTAGCAGAAGTTACGCGCGATCGAGTTCGGCGTTCTCTCGATCGATTCCGCCAATTAGTTGTCAGTTCCACAACCCCATCACAACTTCAGGAATCGGTCAAGCGCGAATTTGTATTTTACAAATCCACGGGCAAAGATGGCCAAGGAACAGTCGCATTTACAGGTTATTTCGAGCCGACTTACGCAGCATCTCGCACGCCTAATTCCGAATACCGTTATCCCCTGTACCGGATGCCGCCAAACATGGCATCTTGGCCGAAACCTCACCCGACAAGATTGCAATTAGAAGGCGAAGATGCTTTGCAGGCGAGTAAAGGATTGCTGCGGGGATTAGAATTAGTTTGGTTGCGCGATCGATTCCAAGCATTTCTCGTGCACGTCCAAGGTTCTGCGAGATTGCAGCTAACAGATGGTAGCGTGATGACCGTCGGTTTTGCAGGCAAAACCAGTCACAGTTATACAGGAGTCGGGCGAGAATTAGTTAAAGACGGAAAGTTTACTTTAGAAGAGTTAAATTTGCCGAAACTAAGGGAATATTTCACCAACTTTCCCGCAGATATGAACAAATATTTGCCGAAAAATGAAAGCTTTGTATTCTTCCGGGATACTAATGGAGTTCCAGCCACAGGAAGCATTGGAGTGCCAGTAACTGCCGAAAGGTCGATCGCCACCGACAAAGCCTTAATGCCACCCGGTGCACTAGCATTAATTAGTACAAAACTCCCTTATCCGAATGCGGCAGGACAACTCGAACAAAATGCCGTGAATCGGTACGTTTTGGATCAGGATACCGGCGGTGCAATCAAAGGCGCGGGGAGAGTTGACGTATTCATGGGAACGGGGAATTTAGCGGGCGATAGGGCCGGTTATATCAACTCAACAGGAGAACTGTATTATCCGCTTTTAAAGTAGATTAATTCTACTTCATGTGATTTTTGACTGTGCGTCGCCATCCCGGACACGGCAGTGCCGTGTCCCTACAGATACCGCCGGCAATCAATATGTAATCTATTTTTGATAATTGCTATAAAATAGAAAATACCCCACCCTCCCAACCTCACAAATGCTCAACAAAATTCTGCTATTCATCAAAGGACTAATTCAGCGGCTGTTCGGAACCCCAACCAAACCCTCCCCGCCTTCGGAAAATACCGCCATCCGCCCAACATTAACTGACGCGGAATACGAGTCGAAATTCATGGAAATTCTCGAAGGGGTGAATGCCGGCTGGAGTCGCGGGGATGTGGCAGGATTCTTAATCGCAAAACGCCTTAAAGATAGTGAATTGGCTGCTTGGCTGCGACGGTTTGGCAAAAGATTGTTAGAGGGCGAACATGATGACACCGCTGCTACGGATGCGGTGGCATCGCTTCAGGAATTGGCGCAGCGGCTGGTTTTGTTAGGTAGAATTGGCAGCGGGGAATTGTCAGAGGTGGCGAGGCAAATTGGGCGGGATATATTGACACGGTTTCCGCTGCCGGAGGTTGAGGAGGAGGATACAAAGGGGAGGGTGATTGAGGCGGTGTTTGTTGGGGATGGTTTGGGTTTTTCTGGGGAAGTGAACCGCAGAGGCGCAGAGGCTGCGGAGGCTGAATCGGAAGTTAATGTAGATGCTGAGGCGTGGTGCGAGCGAGGGAATGAGCAGTATAATTTAGGAAGATTTGAAGATGCGATCGCATCTTATAACCAGGCAATTGCTCTCCAACCAGACTATCGCGATGCTTTGCACAACCGAGAGGTAGCGCAACGTAAGTTAGGCGAAATTCCATAGGCGAACTCGCTGGTATCCATAATTTTTGCTAGGTATTGCGATCGGTATGATAATATTAAGAATTAAGTGCCGTTTGGGTCATTATTATACACTAAAATAAGAGTTAGAGGCCTTAAATCCTCACTAGAAACTTAATTGGTAAGGTGCACAATCCGCACCTAAAATATGTTTATCCTATGAGGATTAATCCCCAACCCTTGCATCTCAAACCCAAATCGAATGACACAAGTAATCGGCATAGACTTAGGCGGAACCGCAATTAAACTCGGCAGATTTAGCGAAGACGGCATTTGTCACCAATCCTTAACTGTCCCAACCCCTCAACCCGCAACGCCAGAAGCAGTTTTAGCTACAATGACGGATGCTATTTTACAACTGAATCCTGTCGAAAATGCTGTAAGTGCGATCGGCATCGGTACTCCAGGCCCGGCAGACGCCGCCGGCCGCATAGCCAGAGTAGCAATTAACCTCAAAAACTGGCATAACGTCCCCCTCGCTGACTGGGTGGAAGCTAAAACCGGACTGCCGACCATGTTAGCAAATGATGCCAACTGTGCCGGATTGGGAGAAGCTTGGTTGGGCGCAGGAAGGCACTTTAAAAACCTAATCTTAGTAACTTTAGGTACAGGCGTCGGCGGTGCAGTTATCCTAGACGGCAAACTATTTGTAGGTCATCAAGGCGCGGCTGGAGAACTAGGATTGATTACTATAAATCCCGACGGCCCGAAGTGCAACAGCGGCAATCGCGGTTCTTTAGAACAGTACGTTTCGGTGCAAGCAATTCGCCGAGAAACGGGTTTGGAACCTATAGAATTAGCAAACTTAGCTAAGTCTGGAGATGCCAAAGCTTTAGAATTTTGGCAAAATTACGGGCGCTATTTGGGTATCGGTTTGGCAAGTCTCATTTATATTTTGACGCCGGAAGCTATTATTATCGGCGGTGGAATTAGTGCAGGTACAGAATTTTTCTTGCCGCAGGTTCGAGAAGAAATTGAGCGGCGGGTTCTGCCGACTTCTCGCGAAGATTTGCAGTTATTGGTTGCTGAATTGGGCAATCAAGCAGGCATGGTAGGCGCGGCAAAATTAGCTTGGCAGCTTGTTCAATAGTTAAAATTTAAAAAAGCAGCGCATTTTACTGCGCTTTTTTAATATCTAAAATGAGGGGGCAACCTAAGCACTTTAGCTCAAAAAAAAATAAAATCAATGTGAGGAGTTACTAAACATAGTCTCCCTTCATCCTTCAATGACTAATGACTTTTTTATGGCAGAGATTGTCCAGTCGTATTTTTAATGTATTCCTGAATTTCTTGATAAGTTTCCGGGTTGCTTTGGCGGAGGATAATAATATTAGTTGCGCTGTCAGGCAGGCAAAAGCTTAGCCGACCGTTCTGTTCACAAGCAAAAGAGCTAATTCGACTCATATCAATCGCAAATTCTTTGCGGTCATAATGAATTTTAATCCACGAGCCTCTAGAATTGCGATCAATGGTTTTTTTGAGGTAATCGAGAACTTGCTTGTAAGCCTCATAATTGCCTTGGGGATTGAGGATAATCGGCTGACTGCTATTAGGCAGCCAAAAGGTGAGACGCTTGTTATCCAGTTCGCTAGAAAAAGCACTAATAGTGTCAAGGTCAATTATGTATGTACTTTTCTCATAAGTAATTTTGCTCCAATAAGCCACAAAGCCTCCTCAAACCTGTGTTTCCTGGTATTTTAGGATAGTTTGACAACTCCTACCATTTTAGATTTTAGATTGTAGATTTTAGATTGGGCATGACAGATGACTATCGGGGTTGGGAAGTTGCCTAAAGTTGCATTTTTTTGGGAAACTGGTATCACCCTTGAAAGCCGTAAAAAGTTAAGAAAAATATTAGCATTTTTACCTTCTGCCTTCTCCCTTCTGCCTTCTCCCTTGTGGTACTATCCCCCCAGCCCTAGCATAGGGGTTGGGGGGGAGGTTTTTCACTCGTTGAGAATGCTGCCCGATATCTAGTCCGGTAAGTGCGACCCCTATCAAATCCTATTGGTCTGTTGGGTGGGTTTTGTAATGTCCATTGTAGGGGCGATTTGAATATTGTCTATTCTGAACCGCCCCTACAGACATCTAATATATCAGAACTCATCGATCGCACATGATATGAGATCAGTTGGCGACAACTTTCCCAGCCACCAAGTCGCGACCCTCATCTTCTAAAACATCCTGCTTTCCCTGGATGCTAGCCGCCTGGATAAACCCTTGAAACAATGGGTGGGGGGTGCTAGGTCGAGATTGGAATTCGGGGTGAAATTGGCAGGCTATGAAAAAGGGATGGTTGGGAAATTCGATCATTTCTACCAATCGGCCGTCTGGAGATGTACCGGAGACTGCATAACCTGATTCTAAGAAAAGATTGCGGTAGGCGTTGTTAAATTCGTACCGATGGCGGTGCCGCTCGTAAATCACTTCTTTCTGATAAAGTTTGAAAGCTAGCGTGTCTGGGTTGACACGGCACGGATACAAACCCAGTCGCATTGTACCGCCCAAATCGACTACATCTTGCTGTTCTGGCAATAAATTAATTACCGGATTTGATGTATCCGGGTCAAATTCAGCGCTGTTGGCATCCTCTAGTTGGGCGATGTTGCGCGCCCATTCAATCACAGCACACTGCATCCCCAAACACAATCCCAAAAATGGAATTTTGTTGTGTTTAGCATATTCTATCGCCGCTATTTTGCCGTCCACTCCCCGAACCCCAAAACCTCCCGGTACAAGAATGCCGTTGATATCTTTGAGATAATTATCGAGGTTTCCCGATTCTAAATCTTCTGAGTTAATCCAGCGCAAATTCAGGTCGCAGCCGATCGCAATTGCCGCGTGCCGCAAAGCTTCGACCACTGAAAGATAAGCATCGTTCAACCGCACGTATTTGCCAACTAAAGCAATATCAATTTTGTGATTGGGACTGTAAAGCCTGTTGACTAAAGTTTGCCACTGATGCAAATCTGGCTGGCGATGTTCCAGTTGCAGCAAATTGAGCGTTTGTTGCGCCAAACCCTCCTGTTCCATCATCAGGGGTACTTCGTAGATACTTTTAGCATCTTGAGATGTGATGACACATTCTTCGGGTACGTTGCAGAATTCCGACAATTTCTGTTTCATGCCCAAAGACAGCGGGCGATCGCACCGACACACTAAAATATCTGGTTGAATGCCGATCGACCGCAATTCCTTCACCGAATGCTGAGTCGGTTTAGTTTTCATCTCCCCAGCCGAAGGAATCCAAGGTATCAGCGTGACGTGCATATACACAACATTTTGCCGGCCGACATCCTTGCGAAACTGGCGAATTGCCTCCAAAAATGGCAAAGATTCAATATCTCCCACCGTTCCGCCGATTTCCGTAATCACGACATCGGGATTAGTATTTTTGGCTACTCGGTGAATGCGCTCTTTAATCTCATTAGTGATGTGCGGAATCACCTGCACCGTACTCCCCTGATACTCGCCGCGGCGTTCTTTGTTGATCACCGCTTGATAAATGGAACCCGTGGTGACGCTATTGAGGCGAGACATTGAAGTATCGGTAAAACGCTCGTAGTGCCCCAAATCCAGGTCAGTTTCCGCACCGTCTTCCGTCACGAAAACTTCTCCGTGCTGAAACGGGCTGAGAGTGCCGGGGTCAACGTTAATATAGGGGTCTAGCTTCAAAATCGACACTGAATAGTCCCGCGACTTCAATAGGCGGCCCAAAGAAGCACCGACAATACCCTTGCCGATGCTGGAAACCACGCCGCCAGTCACAAACACAAATTTGCTCATAGGATTTTCGACTTTAGATGTTTCAATGTCAGGTCAGACTCAAATGTGACATAGGTAATCCATAAGGGCAACCACGGGGGATTGCCCCTACACCCATTTGACCAAATTATTGACGATTGTTATGTGCTTGCAACCAAGTTGTCAAATCTGACACACTGGCAAAGTCTAATAGTGCCTCTCCTAGATTCTCTAATTGCTGAGCGGATAACTGAGCGATGCTGGTTTTGATCTCCGGCGACAGCAGGCCGACACTGCGCTCCAACTGACGAACAATTAATGTCACATTTCCTTGTTTGATGCCTTGTTCGATGCCTTGTTCGATGCCTTGTTCGATGCCTTGTTCGATGCCTTGTTCGATGCCTTGTTCGATGCCTTGTCTGATTCCTTGTTCTATCCCGATTCTGGTAGCTTTTGTAATTGCACCGCGCTGGTCTTGAATAAAAATTTCTCGCCTTTCTAAATCTTCCAATTCATCAGGATCGAGATTTGCTTCATTGGCAATTGTAAAAGCTTTGCGGAGTTCCGGTACATTTCCCAACTCTTCCGGCACAGACCTTAACGTCCGAGCTGTTTTCATGAAATATATCCACTTATCAGTCAGAGTCTCTAATTCTGCTAAAGTCTTGTCAAATTTGGGCAACTCAACAAATACAAATTCTAATTCATCCGCCAAATAATCGACCAAGTTGTTTTTTTCTTTGATACAAAACCGCGAAATTACTGTTTCCAGATGCTCAAACATTTGGAAATCTGTAATCGTTAAGGCAATCACGGGATTTAATAGGTTGTAGTTTTCTCCGCTTTTCAATTGCACTGAGTAAGCTTTGGTAGCATTGTATAAAATACGTTTTTCAAAAGATTCTACATTCAATACCTGCATCTCAATAATCACTGTTTTGCTACCACTAATTTTAGCTTTAACATCCAAGTAAGTATCTTTGACTCCTTTGATTTTGGGAGCTAAATAAGGGTCAAGAATTTCTAAATCTTCGATGACTGGCTGCGCTTCGTAGAGGATGGCATTTAAGAAGCTAATCAAAATGTCTTTGCTGTCAGCAGAGCCGAAGATTTTTTTAAAGGCAAAGTCGGTTTTGGGGTTAATAAAATTCATGGCTTTTTCAATTTATTAGAGCTTGAGAGGTTGAGGTTAGAGTTATTTAATTATTTAACTATCATACAATCTTCTAGGTTGGGTTCGCGGACGATCGCCCCAACCGACATCACCCCAAGACGGATGGAAGCCCACAGCAGTCTAGACAAAAGTTCTAGTCCCCCATTAGCGCCTGTGGAGTCAATCTAAAATCAGCCCTACGCGCTCAGTCATTTTTCCCAGAAAGCTAACTCAGGAACGTTTCGCGAAGCGTAAAGTCATGGTAAACAAAGCACCTCAAGTCTGCTAAAAAAACAGCTATGAAGTTTGTCTGCGTTTTATCCCCTCAACGGTTGCTTTCTGCTGGTATGGCATTGCTCGCTGCGATCCTCTTCGAGGGCTTCGCTAACGAGTGTGGCGCGTGGCTTGCTCCCAATGCAGCGCGGGCAAAAGATCCTGGGGAAATTTATTCGTCTGTGTCGCCGAAAATCCTCGCTAGTAACGATGTTAATTGCAATGGCGGACGATCGCCACAAAATCGCTGTCCAGTCGGCGGTTTGTTCGTCAAAACTCCAAATACGACCTCAGAACAAGTCTTTCCTCTCAAGCAGACTGAAGTTAAAGCCAAAATAGCTGGCAATATCTCCCGCGTCGAAGTTGTTCAGAAGTTTGAAAATCCTTTTCCTGAATCTATAGAAGCTGTTTATGTATTTCCTTTGCCCGACGAAGCGGCGGTGGATGATATGGAAATTAAAATAGGATCACGAACTATTAAAGCTGATATCAAACGCCGCGAGGAAGCTTTGGAAATTTACGAACAAGCCAGAAAGCAAGGTCGGACTGCGGGTTTGTTGGAACAAGAACGATCCAATATTTTTACTCAGTCTCTCGCTAATATCAAACCCGGAGAAAAAATTGAAGTTACGATTCGCTACACGGAAAGTCTCAAGTTTGTCGGTGGCGATTACGAATTTGTGTTTCCAATGGTGGTAGGGCCTCGCTATATTTCGGGAAATACGACCCCCCCCAACCCCCCCTTGCTAAGGGGGGGCGATGGTTCAGGTGCCGATCGCATTAACCCGCCTGTCTTGCCTCCAGGAACGCGATCTGGTCACAATATTGCTGTGTCGGTAGAAATAGATGCCGGAGTTGCGATCGGCGATGTCCGCTCTACTTCCCATCAAATTACAACTGACCGCAGCGGCAATATTGTGCAAGTCCAATTAGCCAATTCAGACACAATTCCCAATAAAGATTTAATTTTGCGCTATCGAGTCGCGGGCGAAAATACTCGGGCAACTATTTTGACTCAATCGGACAAGCGGGGCGGTCATTTTGCTACTTATCTGATTCCGGCATTACACTACAAAACTAATGAAATTGTACCCAAAGATGTCGTGTTTCTGATGGATACTTCCGGTTCTCAGCAGGGCGAACCGCTGGCAAAATCTAAGGAGTTGATGCGCCGCTTCATTCAAGGGCTGAATCCCAACGATACTTTTACTATTATTGATTTTGCCAACACTGCGCAAGCGCTTTCAACAACTCCTTTAGCAAATACGGCTGCCAACCGACAAAGCGCCATAAATTATATCGACAAGTTGCAGGCAAACGGTGGTACTGAACTGCTTAACGGCATTCAAGCAGTGATGAATTTTCCGGCGGCGGCAACGGGAAGGCTGCGGAGTATTGTACTAATTACTGACGGTTACATTGGTAATGAAAATGAAGTGTTAGCCAGGGTTCAGGGGAGTCTGAAACCGGGAAATCGACTTTATAGTTTTGGTGTCGGCGGTTCGGTGAATCGGTTTTTGATTAACCGTTTGGCGGAAGTGGGAAGAGGCACGTCTCAAGTAATTCGTCAAGATGAACCGTCAGCAGAAGCGGCAGAAAAGTTTTTTCGGGAAATTAATCGTCCGGTATTGACTGAGATTCAAATTAGTTGGGAGGGAATGGGGGAAAAACCAGAAATTTATCCGATCGCACCCCCAGACTTGTTTGCGAGTCAGCCGCTGGTTTTGTTTGGCAAAAAGGCCGATCGAACTAACGGTCAACTTCGCATCCGCGGCACTCTTGCCGGCGGCAAAGCTTACGAGCAAGTTTTACCTGTTAATTTTGCTCAATCCGGCGGGCGGCAGCGGGAGTCAACATCAGTCGCAGCAACCGCTACGGATTTTGGCAATTCGGCGGTAGCTCAGCTTTGGGGGCGATCGCGCATTAAAGATTTAATGAATCAAATGTTTGGTGGCGAGACTAAATCTTTGGTGGAAGCTGTGACTAATACTGCTCTGACTTATCGGTTGCTGTCGGAATACACGGCTTTTGTGGCTGTGAGCGAAGAAGTGCGAGTCGAACCAGATGGAACTCGTCGTCGAGTGCAAGTGCCTGTGGAATTGCCGCAGGGTGTCAGCTATGAGGGTATTTTCGAGTCGGGAGGGGCAGAGCAAACTAGGGGTGGCTCTCGCAGCGTTACCTCGAATCGCAACTCGGCACCGGTGAGTCCAATTCCTGCTATGCCGCGGCAGCCCGGTTACGGTGAGTTGCAACGCCCGAAGCCTTTGGTTTCTCGCCTCCAAGTAATTAGCGCCGAAGGGTTGGATGCCGGGGCGATCGCGGCTTTGACTCAATACCTGCAATCTGTTAATCTCCCGGCGGGGGTTAGCGGTGAAACGGTATGGGAGTTATCGGTACAAGACGGCCGCGTTGCCCGATTGGCGATCCTCTTCGAGGGCTTCGCTAACGACCCTCAAACCTCGACGCTGCAAGCAACAGACGCCGTAGAAACTCTCCAGAGATCCCTGAGTTCCTGGCAACCTCCTGCAGGGTTCAAGGGCACGCTGCGCCTGAAGTTGCGAATTACTGTCGATCGTTAAGCAAGGAGTATCTATCTCAAAAAATATTAACTTTTAATTCAAAAATACCGAAAGCGCGATCGCTACCCCGTGGAAGATATAAAATCTTTATTAAGAGATTGCCTTTAAACAGAAAGTGATGTTAAGGAAATTTATACCGTTTGAGGCAAACGCTAAAACAGTTTCCTTTCTGAAACAGTTTCCTTTCTGAAACAACCTTAACAGTAAAGATTTCTGGATCGAAACCCCACAATCATAGAAGGTATGATGCCCTATGGAAGTTAGTGAACTGCTCAACAATTACGAAAAAGGACAAAGAGACTTTACTGGAGCCGACCTCAGCGGGAAAAACCTCAGCGGAGCAATCTTAATCGGAGTCAACCTTTCGCGAGCTAATCTTTCCGGGGCGAACCTCAGCAGGGCGTTTCTCACCAAAGCAACACTCAACGATGCACAGATGCAAAGAACAAATCTGACTTTTGCCAAAATGGGCGAAACCCAACTTTCGGGTGCAGATTTGACAAAAGCTAATTTGAGTGGAGCTTTTTTGGTAAAAGCAAAATTGCCCAGAGTAAAGTTAAGTGGCGCAACTTTAACTAGCGCCAACCTGCGGGGCGCTGTGTTGTGGAATGCCAATTTGTGCAGCGCCGACTTGCAATTAGTTAACTTGCTGGGCGCGAATCTGACGGCAGCTAATTTTAAGTGGGCTAACCTTTACGGTGCAAGGCTCAATAATGCAAAACTTTTTGGAGCTCAATTAACCGGAGTCAGTCTGCGGCGAGCGCAGTTGACAGGGGTGAATCTCTGCGGTGCAGATTTAAGCGGAGTTAACGTGAGCGAAGCTAAACTAATGGGAGCTAATTTGGAAGGCTCGAATTTGGCAGGGGCGAATTTCAGCGCGGCTCAGTTGCGTGGGGTGAAGTTGGCGGGTGCAAACTTAACCGGGGCTAAGTTGAGGGGAAGTTGTTTGAGAGGGGCAAATCTGAATTGGGCAAAGTTGTGTCAAGCAGATTTGATGGCGGCCGATTTGAGCGAGGCGACGTTAATAGGAGCTAATTTAGATAATGCTTTGTTGGCGGGAGCTATTTTGCCGGAATCTACTAGGCGCTATTTTTCTTTAGCTGGGGCTGGCAAAGTCAATTCTTGGGAAGTTACGGAAATTAAAAATGGGTAATGGGTAATGGGGAATTGGTAATTGGGAATATCAAATCTGGTAAATATGGAATTATAGGCGAGTGCCAGCGGGACGCTCGCACTGCTTTAAAATCAATGGACGCACTCGCGCACAAAGAAACCGGGTTTTTTTACCGAGATTGAGGGTTTAAACTAAGTATTTTGGTTGAAAAACCCGGTTTCTAGGCATCGGTGCCTAAGTCCTAGAATTATTAAAAGTGGCAGATATCCACGCCGGACGTAGCCTGGGCTGTTGCGCTACAAGTGACTAAGTTCAAGGTTTTCTGTTGAAATCAAATCTTTAATCTGAAATCTCAAATCTCAAATCGTTATGACTGTTAATTTTGGCGTCGTGCTGGTAACTGCTGCATCGGAGGCGGAGGCGGAGAATATTGCTAAATCTCTAGTTGAACACAAGCTGGCTGCTTGTGTGAGTTTGTCGCCGATTCGCTCTATTTATAGTTGGCAAGGCGAGATTCATTCCGAGTCAGAGTGGCAGTTGGTGATTAAAACTGATTTGGCTAAATTTGAGGCTTTAAAAACAAAAGTTCAGGAACTCCATTCCTATGAAGTTCCCGAAATTATTGCTATTCCTATTATCGCTGGCAGCGATGCTTATCTCAATTGGCTGGGACAATCTTTAAGTTTGTAGTAAGGACTTTAGTCCTAAAGTGTCAAATGAAGAGGGACGGAAGTCCCTACTACAAATGGTCATAAACCTACGAATTATGACTGGTAGGGCCGATGACGCCGATTTTGTGGCGAAAACTTAGTTCGCCGCCGAACCAGCCTGTAATGCCCAGCAAGGTTGCAACGACGATCGATATTGCTAAACCTGTATATACTATCGGCTCAGCCGGATTTCCTTGTCGCAACAGCAAGTTAATCAGGGTAAGTACCATAACCGCCACATTGCCGCCCATGTGCAACCAGCCAGCACTGCGAGCGCGCACTCTTTTAACTTTGAAAAAATCTAAAAAGCCCGTGATTGCTGCCAAAATCCCCGCAGCAAAACCGACACCCATCAGCCAAACCGAAGCTCTGGCCCAAAACGGATCGCTTGTGAGCCAATAACCGATGTCCGTGCCCGCGGCTCCTACTAAAAAGGCTACCGGAAAGATCACGATGATGGGGTGGATGGGATGGCCTGCAACTGAAAGCGTACTCGTAATGCCGGCGTCGCGATACTCTGAGTCGTCACTTTCGAGAATCGGCGGAATATTGGGATAAGGCGTACTATTTCTTTGATTTGTTTCCATGATTTCTACAGTAACTTTTGTACAACAAACCCATTTTTATTGGATTGAACTTAATCCCAAATCCGCTCGCCATTTTCGTCAACGCGGGCCTGCCGAATTACGTCGGAAATTTCCTCGGCGTCTTTGACGTGGTGCAGGGCTTTCTTTTCCCCATCCGGTTCTTCTACGATCACATAAGTTGGAACTGTAACAACATCGCCCGTGATGTCTGGCACGTGGTCTACCGCCAGTTGCTTGGCTTTTTCTTCGATGGTTTGCGGTTCATCAGAAATGCGATCGCCCGGATTGACCGTGCGCTCCATATCTTTGCCTGGTTTGTCGATACTCATAAAAACCTCTCTGGTATTTCTAATTTTTTGCTGACTCTAATTCCTACTATTGAACGAAAAATCTCCCTGCACAAACATCTCCCGACGGGTGGAAGTTTCAGTTAGGGCGATCGCAGGCAGCCTCTTCCTGTAGGTAGAGGTTTTTCGATTGGTTCCGAAAAAACGTAAGCTAAAATCTAAGCATGATATTTTCCTTCCCTTTGAGTTGCCCATGAAAAGTTACGATTGGATTGTTGTCGGCGGTGGCATTACTGGTGCATCACTGAGTTACGAACTGGCAAAAAAAGGTTTTGCTGTGCTGCTTTTGGAACGAGATGCTGCCATGCAAAATGCTACTCGTTTTAGTTATGGTGGCTTGGCTTATTGGTCGGGGACGACTGATTTAACTCGCCAATTGTGTCGGGAAGGTATCGAACGCCACCGCCATTTATCGGCGGAATTAGATGCGGATACTGAGTTGCGCGAGTTGGATTTGTTGCTGACAATTGATGCGGGCAATGATGCCGAAAAAGTGGCGGCTAATTACGCACATTTTGCGATTGTTCCGCAGCTTTTGAGTGTTGCAGAAGCTGGCGAGTTGGAACCTTTGCTGAATAAAAGTGCGATCGCCGGAGCTCTGACTGTGCGTCACGGTCACATTTCGCCGACTGCCACAAATAAAGCTTATTGTCAAGGGTTTCTGCGGTTGGGAGGAACAATAGAATTTGCTGAAGTAATTGGGTTTATAGAAGAGGGAAATCGGATTTCGGGAGTCAAGACGGCGCAGGGAATTTATCGTTGTGAAAATACTGTGGTTTGTGCTGGAGGTTGGAGTCGGAGTTTGCTGAAAGCTGCTGGTGTTTCTGTGGGAGTTTATTTTACTCGCACGGAGATTTTGGAAACTGCACCTGTGGATTTGAAACTCAGAACTTTGGTGATGCCTGCGGTATTAAAACGTTTTGAATTGGAAGCAGAATCGAGTAGAAATGAGGTGGATTTTCTTTGGGATGAACCTGGTAAAGAGTTGCTGTCGCCGATTTTAGATTCGGGTGCAATTGGGTTTAAGGATGGGAGTTTGCGGATCGGGCAATTGTCTCGCACTTTGAGCGATTTGAATGCTAAAGTCGATCGCGAAACCAGCGAAACGGCAATTCGTGCAGGAATCCGCAAGGTTTTGCCTGATTTGGCAGGCTTACCGGCAACTTGGCACGAGTGTAGTGTGGCATTCAGCGCTGATAATTTGCCTGTAATGGGACCGATTGCCGATCGCCCTGGATTGCACGTTTTTTCGGGGCTCAGCAATCCTTTGGTGATTGTACCTGCTTTGGCTGAGCGATTTGCGAAGGCGGCGGGGGGAGAAGAAGATAGGGCGATCAAACTTTTGTCTCCCAATAGATTTTGCTGAAAATGACTAATGTTAACTGTTAGCTGTTATCGTCACCACAAAAAGGCAGCGCGACAATAAAGGTAGTACCTTTGTCGATCGCACTTTCCACACTTATTGTACCGCCGTGCAGGTCAACTATGTGTTTGACAATGCAGAGTCCCAAACCCGATCCTTTAATATTGCCTACATTAGCACCCCGTTCAAACTGCTGAAATAGTTTTCCTTGATATTCCGGTGTCATCCCAATTCCCTCATCTCGAACGCACAAAATTATTTGTTGGTTTTCGCAGCTTAAGTCTAAACTTACCTTGCCGCCGTTAGGAGAATATTTAATAGCGTTTGAAAGCAAATTAGTCAGAAGGTGGTGCAGTAGTTTGGCATCAAGATTGGCGTGCAGCGGATTTGTGTGACTGCGGAAATGTACTAGGTGTTTGTCGGTGAGAATAGGTTGCAGCTCTTCTAAAATAGAATTGCATAAATCCGTGGCATTAATCGGATTTAAATTTAAGGAAATTTTCCCTGCTTCTGCTTTGCTAAGCATTAAAATATCTTCCAGCAACCCACTCATATTACTGACTGCTTTTTTAATGCGATCAACATTTTTATTCTTCGTTCCGGGGGTTCTATGCAAGTCGCTATCTTCTAGCATTTCAGCCGATAACTGTATAGTAGTTAAAGGAGTATTTAAATCGTGGAAAGCCATCGAAATAAACCGCGATCTGTTTTCGCTTTTTTCTGCTGCTAAGGCCATTATTTTTTTCAGGATAACTGCTTCTTGGTGTTTGCTCAGTGCTATCTTGATAGTGGCGTGCATTTCTCTTTCTTTAAAAGGTTTGAGCAGGTAGCCGTAAGAACCCGTATTTTCGGCTCGCTGCAAAGTTTCGTCGTCAGCATAGGCAGTTGTATAGATAATTGGTATATCTAATTCTTGATTAATTATTGCTGCTGTTTCTATGCCGTCAATGTCGCCTTTGATAACTATGTCCATTAAAATTAAATCGGGTCTTAGTTCGCGGGCGCGCTGGATGGCATCCGCTCCAGAAGAAACGATATCAGCGACTTGATATCCCAATTTTTCTAATTTAGGGGATAAATTTTTAGCAATTAACAGTTCGTCTTCGACAATCAAAATCTGAATGGGTTTTTCGACCAAGCTCATATTGTTACAATCTTTGAAAGTAGTTTAACTCGTTAAATTTTAAGTGAAAAGATGTACCAAATTCTCGGGATATTTCGATAGTTCCTTCTAACTGCTCGGTCAAAGTACATACAACTTGAAACCCCATCGAATGAGTCTTCCGAAAATCTAAGTTTTGAGGAAAGCCAATGCCGTTGTCCTTAACTAAGAGGTTGATTTCTTGATCTCCCGTTTGATAGCATTCAACACTAACTGTACCAGTTGTGCCATCAGGAAAAGCGTGTTTCAGGGTATTTGAAACCAATTCATTGGCAATTAAACCGCAGGGAGTAGCAGTTTCAAGATTTAGGGAAATTGGCTCAGCTAATACCTGCAACTGAATTTGGTTGTTGCTAATATTGTAAGAGTGAAACAAATTACTTACCAAATCTTCGAGATATTCGCCAAAATTAATTTGGGCTAGGTTAGTCGAACGGTACAGTTTTTCGTGAATCAGAGCCATAGAATAAAGGCGATTCTGACTTTCTTCAAACATTTTGCTTACTTGCGGGTCGGCAACTGTGTTTGATTGCAATTCTAACAGACTGGCAACTACGCAGAGGTTGTTTTTGACGCGGTGGTGAATTTCTTTGAGCAAAATTTCTTTTTCTCTCAGGGAGTTTTTCAAATTTGCTTCTGCTTGTTTGCGATCGCTCAGTTCAGCTTGCAGTTGCTGGTAAAGTAGAGATTGCTGAATGGCGATCGCCAATTGATTCACCAACTGCTGAAATAAATTGATTTCCGATTCTTTCCAATCACGAGGGCGATCGCATTGGTGGGCAATCAGCAATCCCCAAAGCTGGCTGTGCTGAATAATCGGCACTACTAACTTTGCCCTAACTTGAATGTGTTTCATAAACTCCACCACACAAGGTGTAATGGAGGGGTCATCTAGTTCGGAGATCGCAGAAATTCGCCCTTGCAGATAAAGCTGATAACTTTGGATTGGAAAAACCTCTTCCCCAAAATATCTATCCACGAGTTGGCTGCATCCTTCTGCCACGGCTTCAGCAATTACTCGCCCGCCGCTTGTGGGTAAAAGTTGATAAACCAAAACTCGATCGGCTAATAATACTTGCTGGAGTTCGGCAACCGTGGTGTTGAGAATTTCCTCTAATTGCAAAGACTGGCGGACACGACGGGCGATCGCCTCCACAAGCCGTTCTTGCTCGAACTGCTGCCCCCTAGCGAGTTCGGCGTATTTAGAATTGCTGATATCAGCGGCATAACCAATAATTTCGATCGGAATGCCCATGCTGTCAACCAATAGTTTTAGTTCCGTCCTTAGCCAACGGTAAATTCCGTCTTGGTGTAGAAAACGATACTCGCAAATGCAATTTTTTTCCTCGGACAAATCCGAAAAATTTACTAGAAATTGTGGTCGATCTTCAGGGTGAATCCTGCTAGACCAAAATTTACAATCTGCTAACAATTGTTGGGGGTCGTAGCCAAAGATTGTCTGAACGTTGTCGCTAATGTAAGTAGTACAAAAGTCCTCCATCGGTGCGGCTGTAAAAATTACCGCCGGATTAGAACCAAGTAAAAATTGCAGGCGTTCTTTTAACTGCTGAAATTCCATTTCTGCTCGCTTACGATAACTGATATCTTCGATCGCCCCCATGCTGTAGAGAGGAATGCCCTCGCGATCGCGGATCAGCGTCACCGTCAAGTTTGCCCACATCAGCTCGCCATTCTTCTTAATCAAGCGTTTTTCCCTTTGGAAGCGAGAAATCTTGCCACAGATCAACTCCTTGACTTCCTCTACATCTGCTTGTAAATCTTCTGGATGCGTGAGTTCAGTAAAAGTCATGCTAGCCAACTCAGAATCGCTGTAGCCCAACATCTGGCGGTGAGCTCCATTCACTTTGATCGTGCGGAAGTCGCGCAGGCTTGCCAAACCAAGCGCGATCGGAGCATCGTCAAATAAGTTGCGAAACTTTTCCTCGCTCTTTTGCAGTGCAGCTTCTGCCTGTTTGCGAGCGGTAATGTCTCGGGCGACCCACATCACCCGATCGAGCTCCAGTGGCGAAATACTGGCATCAAACCAAAATAATTTGCAGCCAATTTCCATGCTGTACTCAACTCTGTGGGTTTGCCCAGATGCCAATGTTTGGCGAATGTGAGTCAGGGCAAAATTAGCTTCCGCTTCTGGGAATATTTCGGCAAGGGTTTTGCCCAGCACTTCAGGAGCGGGTTTGTACAGCAGTTCGGGAGCCGTGGGGGCGATTTTGAGGTAGCGGCCGCTTGCGTCGAAAACCAGCACGATATCTGTCATGGCGTTAAACAGCGCCAGCAGTTCGGCTTCGGATTTTTGGAGTTTTTCTTCGGTCAATTTGCGCTCGGTAATGTCGGTGTCAGTGCCAGTCAGGCGCAAGGCCTTGCCAGAAGCCGATCGGATCGCGCTGCCGCGGGCAAGTATCCAGCAGGTGCTGCCGTCTTTACGCAGCATCCGGTGTTCTACTTCATAAATTTCTGTCCAACCCTCTAGATAAGCATTTACTGCTTCCTCGACTGCAACTCGATCGTCGGGATGAACCTGAGACGCCCAATTTTCCATGCGGTTAGGAATCTCTGCGTCCTGATACCCCAACAAAGCTTTCAAAGACGGAGCAATATAGATTTCGTCGGTTTCCAAATTCCAGTCCCAAACCCCCACTTTGCCTGCAGATACTGCCATTTCGTACCATTGTGTCCGCTGCTGCACTCTCCGTTCTAACTCTGCATTGAGCTGCTGCAAAGCGATTTCTGCTTGTTTGCGATCCGTGACATCCCGGCCTGCTGCTTGATACTCGACGATTTGTCCGCTCTCGTCGAATATCGCCCGATCGATCCACTGCTGCCAGCGAATTTCCCCGCTCGGCAAAATTACTTGGTGCTCGCAGGTAAAAATAGGGTTGTCGGGAGACACAGAAGTATATTGCTGTTGAAAAATTTCTCGGTCTGCTTCTGGCAGCAGCGACATGAAGCATTTGCCGAGTAAGTCGAACGGCTGCAGGCCGAAATAACGGCAGTAAGCTTGATTGACAAAAGTTATTTTACCGTCTGGGAGGTAGCGGCAAATCAGTTCGGTTTGGTCTTCCACAATCGCCAGGTAGCGCGCCTCGCTCTGCCGCATCGCATTTTCGGCATTTTGGCGATCGCTGGCTTTTTCTAGTTCACAATTGCCCTCTAACAGTTCGCATTGTTCCTGGAGTTTTGCCACTTCTTGATGCAGTGCCTCGATCCAGCTATACATTGCTGGGCGAATCCTTTTTTCGCTGACTATACCTACTGGCTGACCCCGTTCATCTACAATTGGCAAGCAATCGATCGAGTATTGACAAAATAGCTTGAATGCGGTATTAATATCTGTAAATTCTGATTCTTGTAAGACAATTAAATTCCGCGTCATTGCGTCGGCAACTTTCATGCCTTGCCATCCGTATTCGGCGGCGGCTAAGTTCAGCACATCTTCCGGGCTTAGCAGTCCGACTAGCTGATTTTCATCGACAACTAAGACGCAACTAATCGATGCTTGTACAGTTTCGTTTGAGTCGGGAAGTGCAGGTGAATTAGGCAGTGGGCAAGGGTTGCTCGCCCGACGCATCAGGGCGATCGCCTCTGCGAGCGAAGTTGAGGGCGCAACCGTCACAGGGTGGCGATCGACAGCTTCGTCGGGCGATCGTAAATTTGCCGACAAATTAGCAAGTTCCATTAGTCTTGGTAAAAAAATATTGCTAATTAACTTTAGCAATACTTTTAGTCATCAGCCAGATGATTGATGACTGATGAGCTGCCTGATTTTCGACCAATGAGAATATAAGTTTTCATTACCCCTTTGCCTTTAACTTCAATCATTCCTCGCTCCTGAAATAAATATTTGTTTTCCAACAATTTATAAGTAGTTTCGCTCACTTGAATCCGCCAAGGCAAACCCTGAGATTCCATGCGGGAAGCAATATTTACCGTGTCGCCCCATAAATCGTAAATAAACTTCTTTATACCAATTACTCCGGCAACAACCGCGCCGCTGTGAATGCCGATGCGGATGCTAAAATATTTATTATTATTAGCATTAAATCTGGCTATTTCTGCTTGCATATCTAGGGCAATTTTGGCGATCGCATCTGCGTGATCTGCCCTGGGTTCAGGCAGTCCTCCTACTGCCATGTATGCGTCGCCGATGGTCTTGATTTTCTCTAAACCGTGCCGTTCGCACAAAAGGTCGAATCCTGAGAAAATCTTATTTAGGAGATCCACGAGTTCGATCGGATTCATGACGGCAGACAAAGCAGTAAACCCCACAATGTCGGCGAACAAAACAGTCACTTCCGGAAAGTATTCGGCAATAGTAGTTTCGTTTTTCTTGAGGCGTTCTGCTATTGCCTTGGGCAAGATATTTAACAGCAGCTTTTCTGATTTTTCTTGTTCTTCCCGCAGGGCATCTTCTGCTTGTTTGCGTTCCGTAATGTCGTGGTAACTCCACACTCTGCCGATAATTGTATTCCCCAGCCGCTGCGGTTGCGAATAGCGTTCAAAAAATCTGCCGTCTTGAAATTCCAACAAGTCGTAACTTTCGGCTTCTGGCTGCTCGTAAAGCGATTGTATTCTTTCTTGAAATGCTTGGGGTTCTTTGAGTTGGTTCAGCACAAAGGCGATCGTTGTGGCTTCGTCTCGCAGTGCCATCACTTCATCAGGTATGCCCCACATTTCCAGAAATTGTCGATTGAAAGTGACGATTTTTCCGCTCCTGTCAATCGCTAAAATACCGTCCGCAGTAGAATCAAAAGTTGCTAGCAGCAGGGACACAGATTTTGCTAGGGCGTCTTCGGCCATTTTTCGAGCAGTAATGTCTCGCAAAATAGCGCGAATCGCTACTAGCGAACCTACCGCAAATTTACAGCTTATGCTGCCTTCTAGTAAAATTTTTTCCTGATATTTAGTAATAAATGTTAGTTCAATAGAGTCTGGATACAATGTATTTTCATTTACCGTCTGTTCGGTAATAGCTTGATACAATATATCCAGAGACTCTGGCGAACTGTTCGGATGAATGATATCAAAAACAGTCATTTGAGCAATTTCTGCTTCGGTGTAGCCCAGAGTTTCCCGCCAAGCCCGATTTACATACAAAAAATGACCGTCTGCTCCAATACTTTGAATTAAGTCAGTAGCATTTTCAAATAAGTCTCGCAGTTGTTCTTCGCTTTCCCGCAAAGCTATTTCCGCTTGCTTACGCTTGATAAATTGACCGAGTTGGCTGCCGATGGTTGCCATTATCTGGAGCAATTCTTCATCAAAACACTGCACTTCGCGGCTGAATAAAATCATCACCCCCAACACAGACTTTGCAGAATTGTCCGGGTCGTAGTCGCCCACAATTGGAAAACCAAAAGCTCCGTGCAGCCCTTCTTCAGCAGCGATTTCGCGGCGCATACAACTGTCGCTTTTTGCGACATCGGCAATCCACTGAGAGGAACCGCTAGCCCAAACGAAACCGGGTAATCCTTCGCCAAACGCACAAGTCATTTGTTCGGTAAATTCGGCAAATTTGGGGATAGAAACTGAGCGTTTTGTCCAACTGGCGACGCAGCGAAGCAAATTGGGGTCGGAAACCGCAGTTATTCTCTTAGTTTCTGACAGCAGTTTTTCCCCAGATTCGGGCATCCAAAGTTCGGCAGTATCCCATCCCAAGCTGTCACAAATTACGGGGAGAATAGCTGCTATAGCTTTTTTGATTGTTTCGGATGCCGACAGGATGCGAGTTGTGACGTACTGAGTTATTTGTCGCTTGCGGGCGCGCTGTCTATCTGTGACATCGCGGCCAATGTACACGAAATCTTGAAGGGCGGGCCCAGAGCCAGAAAAACCTTTAATATCAGTCGAAATCGCCGTACAGGAAAACGAAACTGTTAGCTTTTCTCCGGTTTTTGCCGTGCAAATTACTTCGGCGTTAGTTTGCAAGTGTTGAGGCTCCTGGCTGAGTGCTTGCAAAGAGGAGCCAAAAGCCGCAAGAGCGTCTATTTGCTGGCCTACTAATTCTGATTCGCTGTAACTGAACAAATCTTGAGCCGCTTGATTGACTTTTTTAATTTTTCCCGAGGCTGTAGTTACCAACAAAACTTCGGCCATTGAAGTAATAATTTTTTCAACATAATTATTAGTAGCAGCTAAGGTACTCAATAAAATATCCATTTCATTGGTAGCTTGCACTAGAGTTTGTTCTAAAGCCATCCTGTCGCTTACGTCTTGAAAAAATATAATTAATCTCTGATAATTCTCGTCATTGGTGAACTCGACTATATACATATCAAAATAAAGCCGCGAACCATTTTCTAATAGTCGCGTCATCGCTTTTAATTCAAAATTTGGCAAACGTTTCTCAAAAATATCGATTAAAATTTCTTCAGTTCCCACTAATTCGGGAAAGGGAATGCGGACATCGTTGCCGGCGACTACTTCCTCGGGACAGTCGGCAAACCGCTGCACTTTCAGAGAGATTTCTTGGATTAAAAAGTTTTTATCCAGTGCTAGGTACTCCAAGTTGTGGGGAACTAACAGTTTTTTTAACAAGGTTTTCATGTGAGGTTTTTAGTATTGAAGGCGCCCTCTGGATCTAATTATATAAAATTAATTTATTTATCTCTGTTTCTCAAATGGAATTCTGACTATAAAGGTAGTGCCTAGCCCTATCTCACTGGAAAATTCGATTTGACCTCCGTGCAAGTCTACACACTGCTTGACTATGGATAAACCCAGTCCTGTACCGGGTATTTTTCCGACATTTTTGGCTCGATAATAAGATTCAAAGAGTTGTTCTTGGTCTTCGAGAGGAATGCCAATACCTGCGTCTTTAATTTTAAATGTAGCTTCTTCATTATTGTGACAATTTAATTCAAAATAAATATGGCTATCGAGGGGCGAATATTTGACAGCATTTGACAGCAAATTTGTCAAGATGTGCCGCAGCAATTTTGGATCTAGTGCGGGCCACTGTTGCGTTTCCTGCGAGTCGGTATCATTTTGTTTCGCGGGCGTAACTAATTCTTGATAAATAAAGTTAATTGTATGATTTTTTCCATAACTAATTTTAATTGATTCTACTAACTCGCTGCAAAATTTTTTTAAGTCAACTGGTGCAGGATAAAATTCGAGTTTTCCTGCTTCGGCGCTGCTTAGCAACCGCACGTCATCTAATAGCTGAGCCATCTGTTGAGATGCTGATTTAACGTGTTGCAGGTATTGTTGTTTTTCCGCGTGGGTGATATCGTCGCCGTAGTCTTGGAGGATTTTAGTAGCAAATAATACTGTACTTAAAGGATTGCCGAATTCGTGAGCAATCATCGAGAAAAAACGAGATTTTACCTGTCTGAGTTCTTGCTCTTTTGCTAAAGAACGACGAATTTCTATTTCTTGTTGTTTGCGTTCTGTGATGTCCCTACCTATATAAATGAAATCGTAAAGTCCCTCTAATTCTGTCTGAATTGCCGAACAGGAAAATTCTACCCAAATTTCTTCTCCTGCTTTTGTAGTGCAGACTATTTCTAGTTCTCTCCGCAGCTCTTTTTGAGACAAAATATAGCGGTGGCGAGCTTGGTAAATTAATGTTTCTTCTACTACTATTAAAGACAGGGGGTTGCCGATCAATTCTGCTTCGCTATACCCAAATAACCATTGTGCAGATTGATTGATTGTTTTGATAGTTCCTAATGTTGTTGTCACCAACAAAGCATCGCCCATCGAACGAATAACTTTATCTATATAATCTTTAGAAGCGGCTAAGGCACTAACCAAAAGATTAGCTTCATTCGCCCTCTGAATCAAGGATTGCTTCATTACCATCTTTTCGGTGGTATCTTCAATCAAAATTAGCAATTTACTTGGCACATCTTCTTGTTGTTCTTCATATTTGATAGCCAACATATCAAAGTATAAAGGGCGATTCGGGTCGGCAAACCGAGCGATACCTTTGACTTCAAAACCCGGCAACCGTCCCATAATGATAGACATGAGGATATTTTCAATGCCAATCAGTTCGGGAAAACTTAGGCGCGCATCTGCACCGGGTATCGCCTCGCCCGGAGTATCGGCATAATGCTGCACTTCGGCGGAGGTTGCCTGAATGATGAAATGGTGATTAACTACAAAATACTGTGTTTGTCGCGGGCCTAACAGTTTTCTTAACAGAGGGTTCATACTTGTTCTACCATTGTGTAAGCTAGTTTGTAGAAAATTTCGTCAACGTCTTTGCCTGTTTTAGCAGATGTCGTGCACACTGCTATTACTTTGTCTTGACTTATCGAATGGGACATTTCCACTAGCAGCGCCAATTTTTCCTCATCAATCAAGTCTACTTTGTTCAAAGCTACGATAATTGATCCTTTAGGATTGACTGAAGAAAAAAGCTGAATGTGTTCGGAGATTCGCTCAACTGTTTCCGAGCGGCTGACATCGGCAACGATCAAAACGCCGCTTGCTCCCTGCAAGTAAGTCGGTGCTATTCCTTTGAATTTTGTATGCCCTTCTAAGTCCCAAATTAGCAACTGTGCAGTCACGTTTTCCCGCTGTTTTACGCCTTCTAATTCTACGTTTTTGCGAGAAATTTTTACTCCCACGGTGGAGAGGTATTGGTCGCTGAATTGCCGATCGACAAAACGGCGGATTAGGCTGGTTTTGCCCACGCCAAAATCGCCGATCATACACATTTTTTTAGCTATAGTAACTGACATAATTATTTAGTGTTTATGGTCTTAGTTATGGGTTCAAATAGCACGCATCTGCTTAAAATTCGCGGTTGATTGGGTTCCACGTCGGCAGGAGGATGGGGGATGCCAACCGTTTGGAGGCGCTTTGGGTCAGCACCTTGCCGCACTAAAGCATCTCGCACTGCTGCGGCACGCCTGAGCGACAACTGTTGATTTGTAGCAAGTTCTCCACTTTGATCGCTGTGCCCAATTATCTTAATCTGTTTTTGAGGATATTGATCCATGAATTTTTTGACACTGGCGATGATTTCTTCATCTGTTGAGTCTAATTTTGTCGTTCCTTGCTCGAAGTAGATGCGGGTTGTAATCTTCAGCGGCTCTAATTTAATCGTACTGATGACCGACTGAACACCGGGAATTTGCTTCAGGGACTGAGCTATTTTCTGTGCGTCTGCACCGTCTCTAACTCGGCCCTCTACTGTAAGTTTGCGATCGCCATACCGCGTAGAAATAGAAACGCCCTCTCTCTGGTTCAAAACGGCGGTAATCCGCTGCACCTCAGCCGCCGTCAAAACTGGATCTGGGGGCACATCTACAGCTATAATTCTATTATCTAATTGCAATTTTGGTGCAGTTGATGCGGCTATTTTTTCGGCTTGTGCCCGCAATTCTTGATTTGGCAACTTACCGGTTAGCTTTAAAGTTTTGCCATCCACTGCAACATCTAAGCGGTAAACTGCTAATTCGGGAGTGGATGCTAAAGCTGCGATGGCATTTGCTTCGAGGCGGCGATCAACACTGCTGCGGTACTGATAAATTCCCCAAGGTACTAAGATTAAGCTCAAGGCGGCTAAACTGATAGCAGCTAGGGCGATCGGGGGTTTTGTTGATTTTTCCGTTTGTAGCGGGTCGAATAAAGTTTTTATACACGGGTGCAGCGAGTCCGGTATAGTACCCGGATCGCCGTTAAACTCGTGAATTACTTGACCATAATTAAGGATGAGATTACTAACGGTTTGTCGTATTTTTTGGATGAACAAGTTTGGCGGTTCTCCTTTAATCACGACGGCTATGTAGCAATATCCCGCTACTTCTAGCAGAATTTTTGAGGCGCCGTATTCAATTTGATTTAGTTCGGAAGATTCTCCCGGCTGCACGATGCACTCGTTGACAAAGCTGCGAATAGCTGTGAGCATTCCTGCTACCATTTCTGATTCTAACTGGTAGCTTTCTGAGTTTTGAACTTCAGAAATTATTAAGCCTGATGCTTTTTGAATTAAGAATGCTGCTTGGACGGTGAAGGGTACTGATTCTTGGAGGATTAATTCAGCTTCGGAAACTCCTTGTACTTTGGAGCGAATTTTTCTTTTGAATCCTTCCACGCTGATGGCCTTTGACACTTTTTCATTGATTGTCTTAATAGCTTCTGCCATGTATCGGGCAATTGTACTGCCAATTACGGGATAGAGCGCATCCACCATAGAGTCGCGTTCGAGTTTTATTTGGGCTGTAATCGCTTTGCCCATTTCGGGGGCGAGGGCTTGGGCGATCGACTCTTGGTCGAGGCGAATTTGCTCTTTAATCGCCAGACCGATTTCTGGGGCGATCGCCTTGGCAATTTCCGCTGGCGAATTCACTATTTGTTGAGCAAGTGCGTCGGGAAGCAGCTCAGCTATTGCCGCACTCATTGCCGACTTGTTTTCGTGAGTTTTTGCCCTAATCACTTCGTCAATAATTGGGACGATCGCCTTGACAACTTCTTCTCTGGAATCGGCAATTTTGCGGCTGAGAATTTCTGCGATCCAAGGCAGCATCAACTCAATCAACTCTTGGGGCTCGTAGATTTGGTGCTCCAATTTTCCTAATTTATCGTCGATTGTTGCCATCAGGTGGCGCACCCCCGGCAAATCGTTTTCTGCCAGCAGACTTTTTACTTGCTCGATATCCGAGATTTGCGATCCGAACATCAGATTTTGCAGCCTTTCCATGGCGCTGTCGGCTTCATTTAAATCCTGTTTAATTTGGCCTAATATTTCTCCTGGCTGCGATATCGGTGTCGGCTGTTCTACCAAGTTTGGCATCGATTGAAGCGAAGCAACCACCGGATCTAAATCTGCAGTTTCTGGTGAGTCTGAGACTGTGGAAATTATGGGATTATCGGGAATTTCCGAGGATTTTGACTCGGTTTCGGGAGGGGAAATATCTTGTTGCCGATCGAACCCGTGGGATTCTTGAGCCTGTACTTCCTGTAGAGAATCTTTCATTGTCAAGTTAGACAATTCTTGGACAGGCTGTGATGCCTCCTCCAAATCCGGCTGGGCGATCGCGGAAACATCTATAGTTTTAGCTGAGGAATAGTCTTTTTCCAGTTCTGAAGTGTTGAGTTTGTGAGTAGCGAATAGCAAACTTTTGAACTCGTCTGCAACAGGCGGGGAATCGCCAGACTCAGGTTGGCGATCGTTAGTTTCGGTTACACTCGCTGCAACTTCCTCTGGCGCTTGTTCAGAAATACCTAACAAATCCATCAACCCGCCGAGGGCCCCAGCTTGATTATTTTCGCCACTGCTGTCATCTTCGGGCTCTGCATTTTGCTGGTTGGAACCTGCAAAAATTTTGAGATCGACTAACAGATTAAGCAAGGGTTCTAGCTGGGTTGCTGTATCGGCAGCAGACTCGTCAGGTTGAGAAACAAAACCCTCTAACTCATTTTCGTCAGCCGGATTTTCTTTCGGTAAAGCCATGCGTTATTATCCGTTATGGTGGCGCTCCGGCAACAGAAATTCGGTATTTAACTTATTATCCGCAACGCCTTTAAGTTCGGGTACAAATTCTGTTCCTTTGAGCCTCATACCGAGTTCAAAGAGAATTTCTGCCATGTCGTCTCTAGAAACTTTAACATCTCTGAGCATAGAAAATCGACGATCTAGTTCTTCAAAAACCTGTGTTTTCAAAGTGCGGGTTTCTTCAGATAGTCGCTCTCTGGTTTGGGAGAGTTCGTCGCGAAGCGAACGGGTTTGATTGTCAATAGCCTCGTCAAGGGCTTCAATGCTGCTGGAGAATTTTCGGTTAACGCGATCGACTTGCTGACGGATATCTGCGCTTTCTTCTTGGGTGTTTGAGCTGAGCGATTTAACTTTCTTTTCTAACGAATCAACGGCAGCCCTCATTTCTCCCGACAGAACTGTCTTCACTTGTTCGATGCGAGCTTGCATATCTTGCTGCATCATGGACAAGTCGGAATCTATTTTATCGAAGCGATTGTCGTATTCTCTAAGCTGCGCTCCAAAAATTATATCGCGAATTTGGTCGATATTTCCCAGCCGTTCGCGCATTTCTTCTTTACTTATTTCGGCCATGCTTGTACCTAGAATCTCCGGAGATTGTGAGTTTAAGAACTGTGCTAGTGATTTACTACCGTTGTTGGTGGCACTAGCTTTTTTGAGTGGGCGGGCTTTTATTTTTTGAACTCTCACCCCTGCCTCGGAGATGGGATTTTTTAGAGTCTTGACTCTAAATATCCTGAGATTCAAATTTTTGAGCCTGGTCTTGTCACCAAAAATGGCGGTTGGCGATCCTTTGCTTGCAGCAAGCTCAGAGAAGCGTAGATTTGCTGCTATACAGGACAGCGGGGTAGATTTTAATGTCTTGTACTGACATCTTCAATGATATCGCATCTTGACAGTGCCTCATACCACAGCGCTTGATCCCCGGCAAAAAGCGGGCGGGGGCGGGCGCCCACGTCCTATTATATATAATATATAACTCAAAAACTGCACAGATCGCTCGCCGATCGGCTCCCAGGGATGTAGCCTTTGAGCAGAAAGCACTTATACAGCCCAACTCGGCCCCTCTGTGCCCCTCGAAGCCTCTTCTCCTGCGATCGCCCTATAAAAATTCATAGGGCCCGATCGACAGCGACCAGACCCAATAATATGAGAGCTTTGTTTTTTCTAACAAACGAGATGTGTTTCCGATTGAGAACTGTTACTTACTAGGGTTTACAACTTGTGCAGCTTTACTTTTAATTAGCAACGACAACTAAGTCTTACTTGACTGCGGTTTGGCTTGACTGCTCGATCGGCAGTTCGCCACTATTCCAAGTTGTGTTCGGTTAATTTCTGCTGCGCCTGGGAATCTAGACCGGAGACACCATGCCTATATCCTTGAACTTTCTTTCTAAATATAGTGACCTCCTTTCTCTTTCTGTCCCGGTGTCTATTATTAAGTTAGCATGGCCTTTCGGAGGAGTAAAGCACTATTTGCAAAACTTGATAGGTCTTTACATTACTAAGTATAATGATATGAATCTCCAAATAGATGTAAGTTAGCACTCACGCACTCGTAACCAAGAAACCGGGTTTTTTTACCCAGATTGAGGATTTTAAGCAAGTATTTTGGTTTAAAAACCGGGTTTCTGGACACCCGTGCGTAAGTCCTATAAATTCTATTGTTGCTACATCTTTACATACTTAAGTGTTTTTGTCATGTCTATTTCTCCTAAGTTTCTCAGTGGCAGCCAAATCCGCCAAACCTTCCTCGACTTTTATGCTCAGCGGGGACATAAGATATTGCCGAGTGCTTCTTTGGTGCCCGAAGATCCGACTGTGTTGCTGACGATCGCCGGAATGCTACAATTCAAGCCGATATTTCTCGGACAGCGCGCCGCTGAATCACCGCGCGCCACGACTTCTCAAAAGTGCATCCGCACCAACGACATCGAAAACGTCGGCCGCACCGCCCGCCACCACACGTTTTTTGAAATGTTGGGTAATTTCAGTTTCGGGGATTATTTCAAGAAACAGGCGATCGCCTGGGCGTGGGAACTTTCTACGGAAGTTTTCGGTTTACCAGCGTCGAATTTGGTTGTTAGCGTTTTCCGAGAAGATGACGAAGCTTTTGCGATTTGGCGCGATGAAATTGGCATTCCGGGCGATCGCATTCAGCGCATGGGAGAAGATGACAATTTCTGGCAATCCGGCCCGACTGGCCCCTGCGGCCCGTGTTCGGAGATTTACTATGATTTCCACCCAGAGAGAGGCGACAATATTGACCTCGAAGATGATACCAGGTTTATTGAATTCTACAACCTGGTTTTCATGCAGTACAATAAAGATGCAGAGGGCAATTTAACACCGCTGCAAAATCAAAATATTGATACGGGCATGGGACTGGAACGGATGGCGCAAATCCTCCAGAAAGTCCCCAATAATTACGAAACAGATTTGATTTTTCCGATCATTCAATCGGCAGCAGAAATTGCCGGGATTGATTACCACAATAGCGATGAAAAAGTCAAGGTTTCGCTGAAAGTAATTGGCGATCACATTCGGGCTGTGGTGCACATGATTGCGGACGAAATTCGCGCGTCGAATGTTGGTCGGGGTTACATTTTGCGCCGGTTGATTCGCCGCGTAGTGCGCCACGGGCGGCTGATTGGAATTCAGGGCGAATTTACGGTGCGGGTGGCCGAAAGCGCGATCGCCCTTTCGGAAGCTGCTTATCCGAACGTGCGGCTGCGGGAAGCTCAAATTAAGGCGGAATTGGCAAGGGAAGAGGCGCAGTTTCTCAAGACTTTGGAACGCGGAGAGAAGCTGCTGGAGGAAATTGTCGATCGCACAAAACAGCAAGCAAACCAACAAATCAGCGGTCAAGATGCTTTCACTCTTTACGATACCTACGGTTTCCCCTTAGAACTGACTCAAGAAATTGCTGAGGAACAGGGAATAACTGTAGATTTGGACGGCTTTGAAGCGGCGATGAAGGAACAGCAAACTCGCGCTAAAGATGCTCGCCAAACAATCGATTTAACCGTGCAGGGTTCTTTGGATAAGTTGGCTGAAACAATCCAGGGAACTGAGTTTGTCGGTTATGCTGAATTGTCGAGTTTAGCTGAGGTGGAAGTTATCTTGGTTGACGGCAAATCTGTGGAGGAAGCAGCCGCCGGTACTGAGGTACAAGTTGTGTTGAACCAAACGCCGTTTTATGCAGAATCCGGCGGACAAATTGGGGATAAAGGTTATTTGAAAAGCGGAGATAATGGTGATGGTTTGTTAGTAAGAGTTGATGATGTGAAGAAGGAATCGGATTTCTTCGTGCATTTCGGCTTGGTGGAACGGGGAACCCTGAGAGTGGGCGATAGTATTACTGCGAAAATTGACAATAGCGGTCGCCGCCGAATTCAGGCAAACCACACAGCAACTCACTTATTACAATCAGCTTTGCGGAAAATTGTGGACGATTCGATTTCGCAAGCGGGTTCGCTGGTATCGTCTGAGAGATTGCGGTTTGATTTCAATTCTCCGCGCGCTGTCACAGCAGAAGAGTTGCAGAAAATTGAGGATTTAGTTAATAGTTGGATTGCTGAGGCCCACGCTGCGGTCGTTGCAGAAATGCCGATCGCCCTTGCGAGGGAAAAAGGCGCGACTGCGATGTTTGGCGAGAAGTACGGCGATGTGGTGCGGGTGATCGATTTTCCCGGCGTTTCGATGGAATTGTGCGGCGGAACTCACGTCAGCAATACCGCAGAAATCGGGCTGTTTAAGATTGTTTCCGAAGCGGGGGTAGCGGCGGGAACTCGCAGGATTGAAGCGGTTTCCGGCCAAGCTGTTTTGGACTATTTGAACGTGCGGGATAAGGTGGTGCGCGATTTGGGCGATCGATTTAAGGCGAAGCCTGAAGAATTGCCCAACCGGATTACTAATTTGCAGAATGAGTTGAAGGATACTCAGAAACATTTGGCTGCTGTGAAGTCGGAATTGGCGATCGCGAAATCCGACCAGTTGCTGAGTGCGGCGGAGGTCATCGGCGAATTCAAAATCATTGTAGCTCAATTGGGAGATGTGGATACAGAAGCGCTGAAAACTGCGGCGGAAAGGTTGCAGCAAAAGTTAGGAAATGCTGCGGTTGTTTTGGCATCAATTCCTGAACCGGACAAGGTAAGTTTGGTGGCTGCTTTTAGTCCAGAAGTCAATAAGAAAGGATTGCAAGCTGGCAAGTTTATCGGGGGAATTGCTCAAATTTGCGGCGGAAAAGGCGGCGGGCGGCCGAATTTGGCGCAGGCTGGGGGACGCGATGCAAGTAAGTTGCAGGAAGCGTTAGAAAGTGCTCGCAATCTGTTAGTGGAAGGGTTGGGTTAATCTGCGTTTTTTGTAGGGACACGGCATTGCCGTGTCCTGCTTCACTACTAAAGGTCAAATTCCCCTTAAAAAAGGGGAATTTAGAGGGTTCTAGACTCGGCTGTGAACGAAAGATACAAAGGTTTTTCAGCGTAAGTTGACACTAATGACCAGAGTCTACTCGCTTGTATCTCGTGATATTAGCTAAACCCACCCCAGAAAAAGATTGAACTTAATATTGAGGTACAGACGGGTCTACTTCTTCACTCCAAGCAGTAATCCCGCCCTTAACATTAATCCCCTCAATTCCCGCTTCCTTCAAAATCCCCAAAGCCTTCGCAGAACGCCCGCCCATTTTGCAGTGTGCAATCAAGCGGTGGCCGTTCAACAATTCCTTGACCTTGGCCACACCTGCGCCGTGTTCGATATCCGGCAAAGGAACCAAAACCGACCCAGGAATTTGACAAATTTGATACTCGTTGGGATTGCGAACATCCAACAATACAAAATCCTTCGCACCGCTATCGATTAACTCTTTAAGTTCCGTGACAGTCATCTCAGGAATTTGCGTTTGCTGACTTGCTTCCTGCGCTTTAGCTTGAGGAATGCCGCAGAATTGTTCGTAATCGATTAACTTTTCAATTACCGGACGCACTGGATTCGGCCGCAGTTTCAATTGCCGGAACGTCATATCTAAGGCATTGTAAAGCAACAGTCTGCCGCTCAAAGTAGTGCCTTGACCCAAGATAATCTTGATAGCTTCCGTTGCTTGGATAGAACCGACAACTCCGCACAAAACGCCTAAAACACCGCCTTCTGCACAAGAAGGAACCATCCCAGGAGGCGGGGGTTCTGGGTACAAATCGCGGTAATTCGGGCCGCCTTCGTAGTTGAAAACTGTTGCTTGTCCTTCAAATCGGAAGATAGAACCGTAGACGTTCGGCTTGTTTAAAAGCACGCAAACGTCGTTCATCAAATAGCGAGTCGGGAAGTTGTCCGTGCCGTCGATAATGATATCGTAAGGAGTGGCAATGTCGATCGCATTTTCCGAACTAACGCGAGTTTCGTACAAATCAACTTGACAAAAAGGATTAATTTCTAAAATCCGATTTTTAGCCGACTCAATCTTCGGTTTCCCAACCCAAGAAGTGCCGTGAATTACTTGCCGCTGCAAATTGGAATGGTCTACAACATCAAAGTCTACAATCCCAATGCGGCCAACACCGGCGGCGGCTAAATACAGCAGCAGCGGCGAACCGAGACCTCCCGTACCGATGCAGAGCACGCTGGCAGCTTTGAGACGCTTCTGCCCTTCCAATCCAACTTCTGGCAGGATGAGGTGGCGAGAGTAGCGTTCGTATTCTTGCTTGTTGAGCTGGATCTCGTCCAGATTAGGATTTAGCATGATATTGTGTGTAGCGCAGATTTTGAATTATATCCTATCTGAATCTTTCGCATTTTTACGTGTTTGTTATTTTTACTAATTATTTCTTAATCTCAGTCGGTTCGAGTGCGAGAATTTCCTCTGCTTGAAAGTTCCCCTCTCCGTCAAGACTCCAACTGCGGAGGTCTTCTGAACAGCCTTGTCGGACGGACACAATGATGTAAGAGTATTGGGCCCAGGCCAATGTCCGATCGCACTCTGAGGGCACTGCCGGACAATCCGTGTGAGAATGATATATACCGATAATATCCAGATTGCGATCGCGCCCATGTTTCATCGCCCGCAACATATCTTCGGGTCTGATAGCATATCTGCGTCTTTCTGTCAATCCTTTTTGTTCAGGCCAATTCTCCTCAGCTTCCGCACTCCAAGCATTGTCAGTTGGCCAAACTTCTACCACAGTTTTAACATCGCTAGTAACTCGACCGAGCAACAAACCGCAGCATTCTTCAGGATAAGCGCTTTCGGCGTGGGTACGCATGGATAAAATGTGAGAGTCGGAAAGTGCGATCGATGGCATAGGATTTTATTGTAGATTTTATTGTAAAGTGCGATCGGGCTTTTTCTTTAACGAACCGCGAAGACGCGAAGGACACGAAGGAAGAGAAGGGAAGAGAAAGAACTCACAAAAGTAACCTCATTAATTACCTGCACTTAGATATCTAAACGTTAGATTTTTCCACTATTTCTCACTTCTATTCTCTGTGTCCTCTGCGCCCTCTGCGGTTCATAAAAAAATTACTGTAGGGTGCGCCTGGTCGCGCACCTTACCCCTTAGTTAATGTAGCTATCTAGCCCTCAATTGCAATCAAGTTGCAATTAAGAGGGAGTTTGCTGCAACTCAGGTCGCTCATCTGGAACGATCGCACCTTCGACAGGACACACCTGCAAACAAATGCCACAGTCAATGCAGGTATCAAAATCAATCCAAAACCAATCAGTACCCTTGACATTTTTGCCGGGGCCGGGGTGAATGCAAGCCACCGGACAAGCGCCAACGCAATCAGCAATTCCCTCGCAAATATTCGTAACAATAGTGTGTGCCATAGTGTTCTCTCAAAAGATTTTAGGTAGATAGGGAATTAGCAATTAGTAATTGGCAAAACCTTCTATCAATCAGCAGGATACATAATATCATATCAGGTGATTTCTAACCAATTACCAACTACTAATTACCAATTACCAATTAGCCTAATTTACCGTTTCAATTGTTGGCAATCCTTCGGCATTTACCCAAGCAATTTGAGCAATTCGTCGATCGCGCGCGTATTCCCGCGCCGACTCTGCTGTCTCCCGACTCTCCAAATCTATTTCTACCCGAACTAGGTGAGTAGAGTCTCGGAGTTTGCGAGCGTAAGCAAACGCGGCGGCACTAGCTTCAGGAGTTTGAGCCACAACCAACCAGTCGCTAGCTGGCGTCTCCGTGGGCAATTGCCCCTCTGTCAGCAAAACTTGGTGCAAATCTTCAATATTCAGACAAAACCCGATGCCAGGGGAATTTTGCCCTTGGGGATCGAACAGTCCCAACAGTTGGTCGTAGCGTCCCCCTTGTCCTAAAACTCGCTGTCCTGTCTTGCTGCTGCTGACAACTTCAAACACAATTCCAGTGTAGTAGTCAAATGTTTGAATTAAACTCAAATCGAGGTGAATGTGGGATTTTAGATTGGGAATTTTTGACTGGCATTGGTGCAGCAATTCGATCGCCGATTTGAGATTATTTAACGCGGATTGCTGCGGCAAATCTAAATCCAGTTTGGCAACAATTGGCAACACCTCTTCTGGGCGGCCGCGCAAGTCAAATAATAGCAGAGCTCTTTCTCGCAATTCGGTTGACAGCGGCAAAGTTTCCAAGGCAATTCGATCGAGATTGGCGATCGCCCCCCGAACTTTCTGGCGCACATTTGGCGGAAACGGTTCTAGCAATCTTGCAGTCAAGCCCGCTTCTCCCAAAACCAAATGCCAGTCATCAATTCCCAAGCTCTGCAAGCACTCAGACAGCAGCAGCAGCACTTCCGCATCCGCAACCGTCCCCCCCGCGCCTAGGAGCTCTACCCCAGCTTGATAGAACTCTTGTTGCCCGCCTGAGCCAGTATCGGGGCCTTTGCGGAAGACGTTAGCGTTGTAGTAGAGGCGCTGAGGCTGCCAACGAGTCCCGGCCATCCGCATCGCAGCCGCGCGGGCGATGGATGCTGTCAATTCCGGCCGCAAACCAAGTTCTCCATCCTCGGCGTCTTGCAATTGAATCAGAGTCGATCGGTTGATCGCGCCCCCAGCCATCAATGTCTCCAGCCTTTCTAGAGTAGAGGTAATAATCCGGTGGTAGCCCCAGCGGTGAAAAACTTGCTGTAAGCGCCGTTCGATCGAAATTTTTTGAGCAACGTCAAGGGGCAATAAATCTCTTGCGCCGGATGGGGGTTGGTGAACCATATCAATTTTAGATTTTAGACTTTAGAAGATTTTAGATTGGGCTTAGAAGCTTAGCTTTATGGACGGTGTTAAAGTCTAACGAGGCAAGCTTAACATTTGACTTTAACAAATTAAGGTGTCATATCAATTTTAGATTTTAGATTTTAGATTTTAGATTGGGCTTAGAAGCTTAGCTTTAGGGACGGTGTTAAAGTCGAAGCAGGCAAGCTTAATCTTCGACTTTAACAAATGAAGGCGTGATAGCGTTTTGGTTTGCATGGGAATAATCATTTTCCCGGTCAGTGCGATCGTCCCGCTCTTTCTGGATCACCCGATCTCGCGGGACGATCGCACTGACGGTATAATTCCGATGTCACCGGATTTGATCTCACCAAGTCTTGATTGTTTTGATCTATCTCACTCCACTGCTGTGCAGTTCACCATTTTCTCAAAATTCAAGACTCACAAATCACAACTTCTCACTTCTTCTTCCCGCCAAACAAACTTGCAAAAAATCCTGGTTTCTCGTCACCTTTTTTTGCCTTTGCGGAAGCTTGTTCCAGCTTTTTCTTAACCTCCAAAGCCGTCGGTTCTTCAGGATTTGATGCCAAAGCTTTGTTCATCTCAAGTTTTGCCATTGTGGCTTGATTTTGTTCAACGTAACACATTGCTAACAAAGCGTGGGTCTTGCTGTGTTTCGGATCGCGTTTCACGCCTTCTTTCAACTCTATAATTGCTTTGGCGTAACTTTTGCTGTCCATAAATCCTTGAGCTCGGCGGCAATAGGCTTCGGCCGGCGAGCCTGTTGCCGGAGTTGGGGTTGGGGTTGGGGTTGGGGTTGGGGTTGGAGTTGGGGTTGGAGTTGGGGGGTCTGTTTTTTTTAGGTCGGTTGGGGCTTGGCGCTCTTTTCGCAGCAGGTAAACCATGTTCAGTTCGCTAATTTGATTAATCGCCTCTTGCGTTTCCTTAACTGATTCGTACTGCTTGAGAGCGAGTTTGCTAACTGCTGTTTTGTAAGCTTCTTCCCAATCTTTAGCGGTAGCTAACTGTTTGGCTGCTTCGCTTTCAATTTGCATTTTCGCCTGTTCTTTAACAACGCGCTTGCCGATGGCTGCTAATAGCAGGCTGTATTCTTTGCGATCGCTTTCCTTGGAGAATTTGTTGTAAGCCGGATTGACTACTTTTGACAAAAATTGGTTAGCCCAATCTTTATCGGCTTGGCTTTCAAAAGAGCAAGTATCCGAATGCAACCGGCGGGCGATTTTCATGTAGCGCTTGCGGATGTCGTTAAACTCGGCGTCTAAGGGAATTCCCAAAATTGCGTGCTGATCTGTAAAGTCATACTTGAACAGCCCTTTTGTCATTTCAAAAGACATAACTTTTACTCTTCCTTTCCTGGCTTTTCACTATTCTTTAATGTAGCTTGAGTCAAGGGGTTGTGACCCCCGTACTACCCCCGATCTATTGCTGGGAGGCGCTACTTCCAAGAAGATAAGGGAGGAACTGCTAGCAGTGCGCTGCTGAGTTCGGCGTGTATTTTGCCGTTTGTGGCCAAAATCCGACCCGAGTTCATCTCAAAGGCACTGCCGTCATAAGCTGTAATTTGACCTCCGGCTTCGGAGACGATGACTACACCTGCTGCTACGTCCCAAGGGGCGAGTCCCCGTTCCCAGTATCCGTCCGATCGCCCCATCGCCAGGTGTGCGAGGTCTAGGGATGCGGAACCGCTGCGGCGCACGCCTTGGGTGAGGTGGGTAAGGTGACAGAATTCGGCATAGTTATTGTCTGCTGTTTCGCGCCGATCGTATGCAAAGCCAGTGACTAGCAAGCTGGTTCTCAATTCTGAGATTTGGGAAACTTCGATCTGCGAACGGTTGCAGGTTGCTCCCAATCCTTTGCCTGCCCGAAATAATTCATTATGAAAAGGGTCGTAAATTACTCCAATTTGTGGTATACCGTCGATTAAAAGTCCGATCGACACGGCCCAAAAAGGATATTGGTGAGCATAATTTGTTGTGCCGTCCAAAGGGTCGATCGCCCACAGGTATTTGCTGCTGGCATCCCCTAATTTGCCGGATTCTTCGGCGAGGATGGCGTGGTCGGGTACGTGGCGGCCGAGAATTTCTAAGATAACCGCTTCTGAGGCTTTGTCGGCTTCTGTGACTAAATCGCCCGATCGCCCTTTTTCTTGAATTTTTTCTAATTTTCCGCAGAAAGATTTCAGGACGGAACCGGCGGCTAGGGCTGCTTCGGTGGCTATTTCTAAGAAGTTTTGCAGTTGATTGTCTGTCATTAGGAATTGTTGGGAATTGGGAATTGGGAATTGGGAATTGGGAATTGGGAATTGCTTCCAATGACAACTGTCAACTGCCAACTGTCAACTGTCAACTGTCAACTGTCAACTGACTATTTCCGATTTTGCTGGCGAAATTCTGCGGGAGTTTGGCGCAAAGCTCGTTCTGGATTCCACAGGCCTTTACCCATGAGTCTCGCCCATTCTTGAGCGTTGATGAGTCGCTGCTGATATTTGGTGTTGGGCGATCGCACTGAGGCCAGGGCATAACCTTCTTTGACTAGCTGTTCGTTGAGCAAAATTTTATCTTGCCACAAGTAGGCTAGTTTGCGATCGAACTGGTCTTTCTCTTCGATGTCGGATTCTAACAATACCTGTTTTCCCCCAATTAGCTGTTCTAGTCTTTGTTTGGCTGCTTCTCCCCAAGGCTGCTGTTTTAAATCCGGCGCATCAATACCAATCAGCCTGATTTGTTCTAATAAGGCTATTTTGTCGGCTGTACTGATAACTTCGATTGTTTGGCCGCTGATGGCCCTTTCTACTTTGGCGATCGTACCTTGGGGCATTTCTGGTTTTTGGCAGCTAGCTAGCAACAGACACAGGGCGATCGCACATAACCGATAAAGCATGGATAATTGGTAGTTGATTATTTATCAAATTGCCTTATTCTTCATCCAACGGCAAACCGGCTTTAACTTTACCTTTGCCGAAGTAGCGGCCGAATTGCAGTTCGTACACTTCGTCTTCGTCTTGCGTCTCTACCTCGATGTTGGAACGGGGATAGCTGACGCACAGCAGGGCATAACCCTCTTTTTGCAGTTCCACAGAAAGCCCCATTGCTTCTGGCTGGTGCAGTTCCCCCGAATTGACGCGCACCGCACAGGCGGTACAAGCGCCGTTGCGGCAGGAAAAGGGCAATTCTACTCCTTGGTTTTCGGCGCTTTGGAGGATGTAGCGGTCTTCGGGTACTCGCACGGTATGGCGATCGCCTGTCTGTCTGTTATGAATTTTAATTGTGTAAGAGTTAGTCATGGAATTTTAGATTTTAGATTTTAGATTTTAGATTGGGGTTGGCGGGGCAAGATCCTTGAAATGAATGGGTTTGCGACCCAGGGAGGAGAACCCAAGCCTGCCCGTTTCACACCCTACCCATATTAAACAGCAAATTTATGCCGTTACCCCTTCCCAAATCAGATTTGTTCTGCTAAGATAGTTTAGCTGTGGCTAAATGAATGAATTTAGCCCTGGAGAGGTGGCCGAGCGGTTGAAGGCGCACGCCTGGAAAGTGTGTTTAGGGCAACTTAACGAGGGTTCGAATCCCTCCCTCTCCGTTAAACAAGCTGTTTAGGCAAAAAAAACCAGCTTGCAACAAAAATCTCTGATATGAGATAAATACTTTGATGAGAGCGAGAGTCCTTGAATTCTTTTAGAAAAATCAAGGGCTCTAGCTTTTATATTTTTGAGTGTAAATTACGGGCGATCGAACCGAGAATAAACGCCCCGATATAATGCCAATAGTAGAACACCATAGTGACCTACACCAATCGCCAGCGATATGGTGTATCGGCTAAACTCAGCCTCACCATTCCCTGCGAATCTCCCATACATTCGACCATCTTTTTGAGCAGTTCGCTGTCGCTGGGATTCAAATTTTCGACGGCCATTTGCTCCCTCACCGTTTGCAGCAAAGCGTCGCTTTCTGCTGGATCAATTGCTGTTTGAATGTCAGTCAGGAAATTTGAGATTTTAAGTTTTAGATTTTAGATTGAGGTAATTTATATCGAACTTAGCATCAGCGAGATTTGCCCCTCTGAAGGAAGTACCCTCAGCATTTCCAATCTCTCGAACAATAGCCGAGAAAGACACAAACGCAAACCAAATATACAGCAGCGACAGCAAACCGAAACACATACCCCAAAACAGTTTGTGAGTGCTCAGAAAAGCGCTCGCCGTTGCACTAAACAAAAAAGCCGCTGCGTAAGTCGCCACACTTCCAGCCGATGCGATCGCCACCTGTGCAAATTGGCTACGAATCCGGGAACTCACAAAAAACATTAACACCCCGCCGATCGCCATTCCAGCAAGAGCAGCCTGGGAATTATTATTAGTTGCAGTGCCAGCATAGAAAAATCCCAACAAAGCTCCTGATAGAATAGCAGAAATTGTTTGTGCCAATCTACCCGCTTTTGAGGTTTTTGGCTGTTTGCTGGCGATCGCCGAAGCGAAACCCGCAGCGCTCAAAACCCCGTACAGCAACAGAACAAAAGGCCAACTGCGAGAGCCCGGTACTTGTCCTTGAGCTCCCAAAATCAGTCGAGTCAGAACATCGCCCACAACCAAACAAATCGCGATCGCCCCAGCACTCAAAACAACGATCTGTCGCCTAGAAAGCCCGATTTTCGCACCGATAAAATTCGCACCCGCTAACTGAGCATTTCTAAAATTGCAGCCTCGAACATCCGCACCGCTGAAATCAGCACCGTTAAGAACTTGTCCTTGGAACGATCGATTTCGTAAAATTTGATTGCTAAAATTATTGGAACCTGAATACTTCACATTAGTACAGGATGCTTGAAAATATATAAATCTGTCAGTGTTTCCGTCCCCCATCTCAAATCTAAAATGGTATGACTTATCGACCCACGATCAAACAAATTTGGCATATTCTCGGTCTCGGAATATTGATCGCACCAATACTACTGTACAACATTCCCTACTTTTTGCGTCCCCAACAAACAAACGAAGATCGATCGCTCTTTCAAGGAATAGCCTACCGCAGGGAATTTCGGACTAATCCGCGTCCCACCCTAATTCACATTGTTAGCATCGACCTAAAAGCGCCGGGAATAGGAATTTTTGTTACTCCCGGAAACCCAACAGCCGATTTAACAGAAACCAATGCCCGCACCGCTACTGAATTCCTGAAAGAATTTAAATTGCAATTAGCAGTCAACGGCAATTTTTTTTATCCCTGCATCGAGCAAGCACCTTGGAATTACTATCCTCGCAGTGGCGATCGAGTAAATAATGTCGGACACGCCATTGCCAAAAGCCAAGCTTATTCTCAACCAGACCTAGCCTTTCCAGCCCTTTGTTTTGATGCCAAAAACCGCGCTCAAATAATCGAAAACGGCACTTGTCCTGCAGGAACAGCCTATGCAGTTGCCGGAGATACTTTGCTGGTTAAAAATGGCAAAACTGTAGCACAAAGTCAGGAAGAACGCAAACAGGATAAACCCTATCCCCGTGCAGTCGCGGCGATCGATAAAACAGGCGACAAGTTGTGGTTAATTCTGGTAGACGGCAAGCAGAGGCTTTACAGTGAAGGGCTGAAATTGAGCGACTTAACTGATATTTCGATGCAGTTGGGAGCCGAGACAGTGCTAAATTTAGATGGTGGCGGTTCGGTAACTTTTGCAGTAGCATCGCCGTCAGGGCCGAAACTGTTGAATGCTCCGATTCAGAATAAAATCCCCATGCAGGAACGTCCACTTGCCAATCATTTGGGATTTTATGCGCGGGATAATAATGATGCCTCCGCATACTCAAATAAATAGGGTATTGATTGCCTTCATTACTAATACAAAAGTTCGCTTAAATACCCACAAAATTTCTTATTCAGCAGTGAGTTTTTTTTGAATCTGCCCAAAATCCGGGAATAATTGCTAAAATTGTAAATAAAAGTAACAAAAGTAAATTTTAATTGGCTTATGGAAATTAGCGAAATCCAAGCAGCGCTGCAAAGTTCGGATTCTCAAGAGAGGCTGCGGGGGGTAACGGCTCTGAGAAAGTGCGATTCTGCGGTGGCGCTACCGATGTTGCTGAGCAAAGTGGAGGATCAGGAGTTTATCGTGCGATCGTGTGTGGCGATGGGATTGCGGCAGATTCAAACTGCGGAAGCTTTTGCGGCGCTGTTAAAAATGATGCAGTTCGATCGCGATCCGAACGTGCGAGCAGAAGCCGCTAACTCTTTGTCAAGGTTTGGAACCGAGGCAATTTCTCATTTAGTGGAAGCTTTTCGCCGCGATGACAATTGGCTCGTCCGCCGCAGCATTATGGCTCCTCTGTATGAAATGCAGTGTCCTGATGCAGTATTTGAAATTTGTGCGATCGGTCTTGGCGACGAAGATTTACCTGTTCAGGAAGCAGCAATTGACGGATTTGGTGTGCTGGCAAATACCCAGAAGCAAGAAGAGGCATTGCAGCAATTATTACCTCTAGTAAGTTCGGATTACTGGGGAATTCGGCTGCGAGTTGCTCGCGCCCTGAGCAAATTTGACAATCCTCAAGCTCGCGCTGCTGTGAGCTATTTGGCAAAAGATCGAGATCATCGGGTTGCAGGTGGGACTTTGGAAGCTTCGCTGTAAAACAAGGGCTTACAACCTCAAGCAGACCTTAAACTCTTAAACCCCCCCTAGATTAGCCCGATCGCCCTCCCCATATTACGGATTGTTACTTTGTTTATAATAAACGAGACAGGGGCGATCGGTATGCTTGACGCTCGCTCTTAGTTTTGCCATCAGAGTTAATTCGCCATGTACCAGCCTTTTTGGGAATACCTAGAGCAATAGCTGTTTCAAAGGTTTGATTTGCAAAGTCGGCCTATTCCTTCGGCGTTGGAAGTTAATGTCAGCCGTGGCAAAACCCCCGCTACTATCGGCAGTTGGTGTTACGACTGTCGGCAATTACGGAAAATCCGCTACACTTACATCGATGCGGGTGAATCTGCTCAACTTTTTAATGGCGTGATTTATCCGACTCACAATTACGATTTGCCGCTGTTGGGAATTCACCTCTTGTCTTTGGGCAAGAAGAAAATTTTGGTGCTTCTCGACTTTCAGCCGCTATTTAGAGATGAGGCTTATATAGCAAAATACTTTCTGGCGGCTTATTTGGATTTGGTCGATCGCGCCGAACCGGTGAAATCGGGCGCAAAGTTAGATAGTATCTAACAAGCTCAACTGTTATATCTGCGGTATCGTGCCGAAAAAAAAACCGTGCCAGGGAATCTTCACGGGGTTCTACGGCGAGGAATCGACCGAATGGTATATTCACGAATTTTTGTTCAATTGGGAACAGAAGCTGGCACAATTGGTAAGTAACAAGAATTAATTTTAATAGAAACTTCAGCCACTACACTTATTAGTGTAGGTTGGCATGAGGAAAATGCCAATGGTCAAAAAAAATCGCAATGTAGTTAGTTCCAATTCAGAAAGTAAAGTCAAAGTCGGACTTTCGCTGACTTCTTCTAGTGCCGATCGATTAAACGTGATCGCTCGCAAGCTCGGAATATCAAGGTCAGAACTCCTAGAACGCTTGGCACAAGGCGCTCTGGATATTTCTAAGGACAAGACGGAAGTTACTGTCACTTGGAAAAAAGGTGAAGAAACGGAGGTAGATGCCCCCGACTTGCAAGGGGAAACACCCGAAGAAAGCGAAATTAATGAGGCTGTAACGGCAGAAACTCTATCGGACTCGGTGAGTGTAAAGCCAAATCCGCTGCAAGAAAGTTACGAAACTTTACAGCAGCAGTTGACTGAACGCGAAAGTTTGATCGCTTCTTTGCAGCAGCAATTAGCTACCGAAAAGCAAAATCTCGAAAGCCAATTGCAAGAAACAGTAGCCAAGTCAAGTTACGAAAGTTTACAGCAGCAGTTGAGTGAACGTGAAAGTTCGCTCACTTCTTTGCAGCAGCAATTAGCTACCGAAAAGCAAAATCTCGAAAGCCAATTGCAAGAAACAGTAGCCAAGTCGAGTTACGAAAGTTTACAGCAGCAGTTGAGTGAACGCGAAAGTTCGCTCGCTTCTTTGCAGCAGCAATTCGCTACTGAAAAGCAAAATCTCGAAAGCCAGTTGCAGGAAACAGTAGCCAAGTCAAGTTACGAAAGTTTACAGCAGCAGTTGAGTGAGCGCGAAAGTTTGCTCGCTTCTTTGCAGCAGCAATTGACCGAAAGAGAACACCGGGAACACGAGTTTCAGCAACAGCTAGGCGAAAAATCCAGTGTTCTGGAATCTCTGCAGCAACAGCTAGGCGAAA
>NZ_JAUBSD010000041.1:0-59895 GCF_036704575.1 Microcoleus sp. K5-D4 | reverse complement strand
CCTTAAGTTTAACTCCAATTATGCTGCTTAATGTTTTGTTACATAAATATGTTTTTTCCCGCCTACCTACTTACTTCTGGAATTGTCTCTAGATCGTAAGCGGATGGTAGCAGCTTTCCAACTTGCTTGAGCCAATTAATTATTGTCGTGTGATGCAGGTCTTTGACTCTCTTGCTCGCACGAAAACCCATCCCATTGACATATATTTTTAGGTATTGATATTTAACTTCTTGCGCGTAACAATGCTGGGTTTGATAGCACTCTCTAAATTGTATGCCACAGTCAACAAAAATATAATTTTGCTTGCCTTTGTTCGGCGCATTTTTATTAACATGAGTTGACTTATATTCAGGAAAATTTATTGGCTTTGACTTTCAGTTAATTGGTTTTTGTGAATCGCTCACTCGCTCTATCGTACCTCTATTCAACAACGCCAGGAAAAGATTGGCAATGTTCGAGGGAAAGCTGCTACTTTGCACCAACTAGCAGGAATTTATGCCAATCAAGGGGAAGTAGCAAAGGCGATCGCACTTTATGAAGAATCTCTCGAACTTCAGGAAAAGATGGGCGATGTTCAAGGGAAAGCTGATACTTTCGCAATGTTAGGACTGTTGTTAGCAGATAAGAAGAGAGATTTTGACAAAGCTTTGAATTATTTACAGCAATCTTTGGACATTTTGCAGCATTTGCGATCGCCCGACGCGGAGACAGTGAGGCGAATTATTGCTGAAGTTCAGCGGATGGCTGATGGCTGAAGAAAGTTTAGCCCGATTCTCTGCCGCCCGAAACCAGCCTGCGGCAATCTGAAATCTAAAAAATCCTACACAAAACGTTACATATTTGTTACCATCGGGGCGAGTCTGTTCTCAGCAGCCCCTCTGTTAACCTTCTAAACTAACCGTTATGAGTCAACCTCCCTCAGCAATTCCCGCGTCAGAAGAGTCCGCCGAAAACCAGACAGCGCCGACAAACACTGCACCTCCACCGAGTTATGTCAAGCTGGCGATGCGGAACATGGTTCGCAAGCGGGCGACTTCTTTGTTTCATTTTGCCTTGACGGCGATCGGACTTTTAGGCGTACTCGTCGGTTTGGCTTTTCTCGATCGCTATTTCAATTCTTAATAGGGGATTCCAACAATCAGCCTCTAATTTCTGGTGATGTTTTTGATCTTTCTTAATCGGGAGTTAAGCTAATTGTTCTGCCTGCCTGTTGCAATCTCTAACAGATTACTGTATCTTTCCAGCAACAGCAAAATCCCCTGCCGTTCGATAGCGCAATTGGAATTTGTAAAAAAATTGAATATATCCCTTGACAGGAGAGCAAAAAAATGTTAATAGAGGTGAACGTCGAAGACTGTTACGGGCTCGCCCAGCAGTCAGCCGACGCTTCCAACCTCCCTGAGAGTGCAGCCAGCGGGGAGATTTCAGCCGAAACCTGGGAAAATTGGTTTAGCGTTTGGCTGGAAAACCAGGAAGAGTATGTGCCAGTCGCTCCGGGCTACGAAGTCAGTCTGCGTTTAACCGCCGATACGGAGATGCAAGCCCTCAACCTCCAGTACCGCCAGCTCGATCGATCGACCGATGTATTAGCTTTCGCAGCTTTAGAGGTAGACTGTCCTCAGCTAGAGGAAATGCAGTCATCTGAACCCCTATACTTGGGTGATATCGTCATCTCGATCGATACAGCTAACCGACAAGCTCAGCAGCAAGGACATCCCCTGAAGACCGAACTAGCTTGGCTGGCAGCCCACGGTTTTCTGCATCTTTTGGGCTGGGATCACCCGGATGAAGAAAGTCTGACTCAAATGCTCGATCAACAAGAAACATTGCTGCAGGCGATCGGTCTTGCGATCCAAACAGCATAACTGAAGTTGATGGTGATTTAACAAATCATGTCAAGCCCAACATAACTTTCTGAAATTAAACCAGAATTTTAGTAAAAACTTAGAAAAGTTACCTAGACTTGATGAAGTTAATTTGAAAAGTTTAGCTTTCATTCATCTCTGTAAATTAAAGTTGGTTCTTTATGACACTAGATAGACCCTCAATTTCATCACAAATCGCACAGTTTCTGCCCATGCCTCAAGACTCTTCTAGCCAGACAGTCCACGAGCCTAAAAAAGCCTTGAAATACAACCGAGAGCTGTCCTGGAAAATCGCATCTAGCTTAGCTACGAGTTTTAGATACGCTTGGGGGGGTCTGAGTTATGCTTTTGAAACTCAGCGCAATTTTCGGATTCACACTGTTATTGGCACTTTGGCGATCGGACTCGGCCTATTTTTGCAACTGAAACCTGTAGAAATATCTGTGATCGGCGTCACCATTGGCATAGTTTTAGCAATGGAACTGTTGAATACGGCGATCGAATCGGTGGTAGACTTGACAGTCGGGCAATCTTACCACGAACTAGCCAAAATTGCCAAAGACTGCGGTGCCGGAGCGGTTCTGGTATCGGCAATGGCTGCGATCATCGTCGGTACTGCACTTCTGCTGCCTCCTTTGTGGGCAGTCGTTCAAATTGCGATCGCCCGTTAGTAACTTATTGAGCCCAGAAAATTTTAGGTTTTAGATGACCAATTTGAGATTTTTAGTTTTATTCGTCTATATTGCAGCTATTTTTATCTTCGGCATCTATCTAAAATCTTGAAACCCTTGCTTTCAGGGAGCGAGTTAACCTAAAATCTAAAATCTAAAACCTAAAATCTAACTTAACCCGTGATTATAGTCATCGATAACTACGACAGTTTTACATACAATTTGGTACAGTATCTAGGAGAACTCGGTGCTGAGTTGCCTGTAGCAAGCGAAGTGCAAGTCTACCGCAACGACCAAATCTCCTTAGCAGAAATTCGCCGATTGCAGCCGGCAGCAGTGGTGATTTCTCCAGGCCCGGGGCGGCCGGAAGATGCGGGAATTTCTCTGGAATTAATCAAAGAATTGGGTCCGACTCTACCCATTTTAGGCGTGTGCCTCGGACATCAAAGTATCGGTCAAGTATTCGGCGGCAAAATTGTTTCTGCACCCGTGTTGATGCACGGCAAAACTTCTCAGGTAGAACACGCAGGAGTCGGAGTTTTTCAGGGCGTGGAATCGCCGATGATTGCAACTCGCTATCACAGTTTGGTAATTGAAAAGCAGAGTTGTCCAGAAGTTTTGGAAATTACCGCTTGGGTTGAAGACGGAACTATTATGGGCGTGCGGCATCGGGAATATCCGCACATTGAAGGTGTGCAGTTTCACCCGGAAAGTATTTTGACGACTGCAGGAAAGCAATTATTACGAAATTTCTTGGAAAGACTTTAGTTGAATTTCTCTGAATTTGTAGGGTTCGCTCTTATAGCACCTTACGGTGAGAGTAGGGTAAACATTTTCGCACCTGAACCGCCCCAAAAAGGATACAAGCCCCCCACTGCTGTCGTGGTGAACCCCAAATTTTAGATTCCTGTTCGAGATTCTAGATTCCATGCTGCAAGTAAATCTAAAATCTAAAATCTAAAATCGACTGCCGGTGTTTTGTGATATAACAACAAACGACCAACACCCGATAACCGCAACCACAAGATGAAACGGCGACAATTAATACGTTACGCACAGACGGGTTTGCTAGCAGCTTTAGCAACTGGTTTACCATCTGGATGGGAAAGCTATCAAGCTCAAACTGCTGATTCTTTGTCGATTCAGTGGTTGGGGCACACTTGCTTCTTGTTCGCCGGAGGCGGTGCGAGGGTGCTGGTGAACCCTTTTCGCCCCCTGGGCTGTACGGCAGGCTATCGCTCTCCTAAAGTGCCAACAGATTTGATTCTGATTAGCAGCCGGTTGCTCGATGAAGGGGCGATCGACGGATTTGCGGGCAATCCCGGCCTTTTGTACGAGCCAGGGGCTTACAGGTCTAACGGGCTGCGGATTCAAGGGATTCGGACAGAAAAAGACCGTGAGGGAGGAAGGCGCTTTGGGGTCAATGTGGCTTGGCTGTGGCAGCAAGCGGGCGTTAAGATTTTACACTTGGGCGGAGTTGCTGGCCCGATCGGCATTGAAGAACAAATCTTGATCGGGCGGCCCGATATCGTGCTGATTCCCGTAGGCGGAGGGCCCAAAGCTTACACTCCGGCGGAAGCGAAGCAAACTTTGCAACTTCTCAAACCAAAGATGGTGATTCCGACACATTTCAAAACCCAAGCCGCCGATGCTGCTGCGTGCGATTTGGTGCCGCTAGATGAATTCTTGGCGCTGATGGATGGTACGCCGGTGCGCCGATTGAATAATGACACGATTTCGATCAAATCTGGTGACTTACCCCAAACTGGTTCGGTGATTGAGGTTTTGAGTTACAGATTTAGCGGTTGATGCCAGATTTCTTAGGTTGCGTTATATTAAGGAAGTTTTGGTCGATCGGGGATGCAAGAGAAATTTCTCTCTATCTTAGCCTCTGGCAACCTTGCCTTTTGTCGAGATTTGGCTAACATAACAATTCATGTTCACGGTTTTATCTCATAAGGAAATGCAAGCGCAATGAAAAATCAAAATTTACCTAGCTGGATGAAACAACTCACAGGTTTCGCAGGAATAATTGGCGCTAGCGCGCTCATCGGTTTCCCGGCTTGGGCTCACATCACGTCCAACACCAAGGTTGCTAATGCAACTCAAACTCAACAAGTTGGAGGAAATGTGAAAACCGCTGCTTCACCGGCACCAACTGACGCTTCACAGGCACCAACTGGCGCTTCACCGGCACCAACTTCCGCTACTAAGGATATTGTTGCTATTGCATCTGGCGACGCTCAATTCAAGACGCTGACCAAGGCTTTGGGAGCGGCTGGTTTGGTTACAACTTTACAAGGAAAAGGCCCTTTCACTGTTTTTGCTCCGACTGACGCGGCATTTGCTGCTTTGCCAAAAGGAACTGTGGAGAATTTGCTCAAACCGGAAAACAAAGCCCAACTTACTAAGATTTTAACTTACCACGTTGTTCCTGGTTCGGTTTTATCTACTAGCCTGAAATCCGGCGATGTTAAAAGTGTTGAAGGCACCTCGCTGAATGTGGCAGTTAGCGCAGGCAAAGTTACTGTCAGCGGCGCTAATGTTGTGAAAGCTGATATCAAAGCTACCAACGGCGTTATTCACGTAATTGACAAGGTATTGATGCCCCCTGCTTCAACAAAGTAGGACTAGCGTTTTTTGCATCAATTGATGTCAGATTCGGTTAAATGAAAGCGAAATAAGGACACAACAATGTTGTGTCCTTATTTGTAGGGCAGGCAATTCAGAATTAATATACATGACGCTTTAGCTACCTGCGGGTACTTACAAAAATGGCTGCCAACCCTTACCTCGATAGCCAAAATCGAAGATTTCGGGATGGATAATTTCTGCTAAAATTTCTAACGAATCAACCAATCTCGGCCCCGGCCGATTAAAGTATGAATTGCCGTCAGTTATGTAAACTTTCCCCGTTTTTACTGCTTGCAAATTAGGCCATTCTGCGTATTTAGTTATCTGCATTGCTTCGCTGCGAGTGCGGTTTAAATCAAAGCCGCAAGGCATGAAAATAATTACATCGGGATTAGCTTCTACTAGCGATTCCCATTTTAACCAAGGGGAATGTTCGCCGACAATTCCAAACAGCGAATTGCCTCCCGCCATTGCGACTAATTCGGGAATCCAGTTACCCGCAGCCATCAAAGGTTCAATCCACTCGATGCAAGCTACTTTGGGAAGTCTCTCTTTTGTGGTAATAATAGAGGATGCTTGTGTTTTCGAGGTAATAGCATCGATGCGGGATTGCAAAAGGTCGATCGCACTTTTGCCATCTACGCCCAAAGTATCAGCAACTCGCTGAATATCCGTCCAGATTTCTGCTAGCAGATTCGGCTGCAAAGAAATAATTTCTGGCTTGCTATTTACCAGCGTGCTTACCGCTTGTTCAACCTCTGTTAGAGAACAAGCGCAGACTTCACATTGAGCTTGAGTAATAATGTGAGTCGGCTGCAATTTTTCCAAAGTATCTATTTCTACTTTATACACGCTGAGGGCATTTTGCAACAATTCTGTCACGCGGTTGTGAATTTCGCTGCTAGTTCCTTCGGGATTGAATTTAGGCTGAGTGCAAACAGGTAAATTTTGGATTTCTGGGGGATAGTCGCATTCGTGGGAACGACCCACAATTGCATCGGTTAATCCTAAAAGTGCTACAATTTCGGTGGCACTGGGAATTAGAGAGACAATTCTTGGTTGGTTCATTGGTTTTCTGTTTTTTACCGATTCGGAAGCACAGGCGGGACGCCCGTGCCACAATAAAAGGAATTGTTAAATTTTTAGTTTTTTTAAGAATTGCAAATCTTGCCATGCTTGAATGAGATTACCTTGCATCAGTTGCGCTACACCGTTTAAAACTCTAATTTCCGGTAGATTGGAGTTGAGAGCGAGTGCAGGTTTTAAGGCTGTTTGAGCGGCTTTGGGATGCCAGCCGTACAGGTGTACGAAAGCGAGATAGGCGTAAGCGTAAGGGTTTTTTGAGTCGAGTTGAGTGACTTTTTCTAAGGCGGCGATCGCACTTTCGACATTCTGCTGCAATACCCGAGAAAATGCCAAAGCATAAGCCAATTCTAAATTATTTGGTTCCTGCTGCAACCGATATTCTAACGCTTGTTCCGCTTGCACGGTATAATCTTGAATTGGATCGTACTGATTGATGCGCCCAATCTGCTCGAACACAGGTTCTAAACCTGGCAATCCTTTGGGTAAATTAACCGCCATCGCCCGCAATTGAGTCACCAAATCTAACTCAGGCTTATCTGTATTATCGTCGTTTCCAGGCTCTGCCTGAGAACGCATATCCAGAGGCTCTGCCTCTATCTTAACATTCACTGCCGGCACATTAATCGGATAAGTTTCGCCGGTTTTCCGATTTAGATAAGTAGCTTGCAGATTGTAAGTTCCCGGTGCAATATTAGCAGGAGGAAGCATCGCCGTGCGATCGACAACTCGAAACCCCACAGCAAATTTATCTGCTTCCAGCATCCCCGGATGCAAAGTCGCCTGGGCGATCGCGCGATCGTGTAAAATCTTGAAAGTCTTTCCCGGTGGAATATCGCCAGACTGCTGATTTTGCCACGTTACCAACACTAAACCAGACTGCAACTGCTGCCAAGGCCCAGACCAAGTATAAGTAACCGGCAGCGCGACTCCGGGAACTGCTTTTGCAGCGACAGTAACTCGATCTAATTGTACTTGCGAGCGCGCTTCATTCAACGGCTGTATTTCGACAGGCTGCACACGCTTCCGATAAAGATTTAAATTAGTATAATCGGGCAAAACCCAAGTTTTATCTAACTCAAACTTATCACCTTTTTCAATTGCCGACACCGCTAAATTTTGAGCTTTTTTAATCCGTTCGCGAATCGAACCTTGCGGGCCACTTTTAGTTACAAACCAAGAGAGAGATCGCACATCTTGCGGCACTTCTTTGAAATTCGTTCCCACCTGCCGCCCGTAAACCTGAAAATTAGCCAAAGCACCGTAAAAATTCAAATTATGCTGATTAATTTCCGGCGTCGAAGGCAACACGCCTAAAGTAGATTGCAAATAAGGTTCCCTATCAATAATTTCTGCAATTACCTCACGGTGTGGCCACTCTTTCCCCAAGTAAGGATAGTTAGAATTGCCGGGACTGATAATTTGGACTAAGCTATGTCCAAAAGCCCCTCCCAGCGGCCAGATATGGAAGAGCATCGCCAGAATTGCCAAGCCAATTGTACCCCAGCGAATTTGTCGTCCCCACCGAGAAGGCCACAGGGTTAAACAGTAGGCTAAGAAAATAGATAAAACGGGCAAATAAGGTATCACATATCGGTCGTCTTTGTTGATATTTAGAGAATTAATTAAATAAGCTCCTCCCCAGAAAACCGCCAGCCATCGACAGGAGTTGAGATAAAAGATGGACGAACTATCTTGCCGGCGACGCCAATAAAGTATCAATCCTACTAAGGGAATAAGTAACAGAGGCCAAGAAATGTGTTCGGGTAAGTGCTGACCGTAGTAAATCCAAGCGTCGATCGTATTGATGCCCGGATCTCCTTCGGCGATCGCAGAATCCAGCGTTGCCCGTTTTCCCCCGGTCAAAATTAACAGCCAATTGGTTTTCGCCCAAGGCCCAAACACCGCCACCGACAGCAACAGAGCACCAGTTAATTGACCTAATCTTCCCCAAGCTTTTTGCCGCACCGCACCCACAGCCAGCCACACAATCGGGGTAAATAGAAATAATACGGTAGTGTGTTTAACTAATATTGATAAGCCGAGAGAAATTCCAAAGGCGATCGCCCAAAAGAAAGATGACGCGGAGAGTGAGGGAGTGTGGGAGGGGGAGAGGGAGGAAGGGGGAGAGGGGGAGAATTTATACTTTTTATTCGTTCGTTCTTTCAACTGAGTTCTATCGGTTACATCCGTTACATCCGTTACAGAATCCGTTGCCGAACTTCTTCCTTCTGAAGCCTTCCACATAGTCAGACAATAGAAAGCAAAAGTAATCGCAGCAGTGAGGGGATAGTCGAGCAAAAATTGCAAGCGGAACCGATAAAGTCCCGGTAACAAAACGCAAATTGCAGCGGCCCACAAACCGACTTGCCGGTTAAATAATTGGACGCCCAGACTGTAGACTGAGGCGAGGAGAATTGCACTAAATAATAGATGAACGAGGGTTGCCCGATCGCCCCCAGTACCGAAAACCTGAAGAAACGGAACCGTCAAGATGTATGCCAAGGGCGGAATTTTCGTCGAAAGCAGCCAGAAGTTTGTCCACCACTCCCCGGAAAGCCACTGAGGATGCTGCAACGCCTGCAAGTATTTCAGGCTGCTAGTCAGGTAGTCGGCTTGATCCCACGCCGGGACAGATCGATCGAGGGCAAACCAGAGGCGATCGCTAATTGCCCCCAGCAGCCAAATTATGCCTAAGACAAGCAGACTCTTGCCCTCGCTGTCCCGATGTTGCTGTGCCATTGCGATTTTTGGATTTTAGGTTGCAGCTTTTAGCTTACAGGGGGGGGGTTCCGGGCGAGCGAAAATTAATTGAGAAAAGTGCTTGCTAAATTCTGTATGTGTCTGCTAAGATAGTAAAGCGCGAAAAAACAAGCCGGGATAGCTCAGTTGGTAGAGCAGTGGACTGAAAATCCACGTGTCACGAGTTCAAGTCTCGTTCCTGGCATCGCAAAGCCCTCACAAAGTTGAGGGCTTTTTTTTATGTATAAAGTTGAGCCAACAAAATAATCACCAATGGCATTCAAGTCTCGGCTTGCAGTTGGAGAGACAAAGCATCGGCTCATCCCTGAACCTCTCGTGCCTTGCGAAACTTTTCCTGCAATTGCTCGCACGCAGTCTCTAACGGGATTCCCTCACCCCGCGATAGTTCCGCCTCCGCTTCCTCCACCGAAGAGCGAACCTCCTCCACCCACTCCCAATAAAGCTTCCGCGTTTGAGTCAAAGTCTGGAGGGCTTTTGTAATCACCTCTTCCGGCGAGCTAAACTGCCCTAGTGCTAATTGCGCTTCGATCAATTTCACTTGCTCAGGACTCAAAGTAATATTCATAAAAATCTGCGGGAGTCTCGCTGACACAAATCCATTTTCTAAGAATAGCGCTACTTTCTGGGCAGTGCGATCGTCTTGAGCGCCGATGGATCTGCGGTGACGTGTACTGTCTTATTTTTGAGTGAGGTACGACGCTAATTCTGGAATTTCACCGGCGCGCTGCCACTCGGCTTCCCCGCGCCGGACTTTGGTTCGGGCTGTGATTTCCTGAATCTCCCATAATTGCAATTTGGTATAGGGCCCCTTGGCTTCACCGCTGCGAAACACATACCATTGAGCAACTTCAGGAGTTGGCTGGGTTGATCGTCTCACAGGTTTCATCCGATTCATTCCAGTTGTGGCTTTGAGCTGGTTGAGTTCTTGTTCTACCGGATTCGGAGGCGGTGAGTTAGAATTGGGCGATCGCTTTTTCTTAGCTGAACTCTGACTTTTCTTAGCCTCCGGTTTACCTCTAGCAATTTCTACTTCGCGAGGCCACCCCCAGAAATGCCACAGCGCCACCCAAACTAGGGCTACGGCAGATCCTAAAATCTCTTCTTGTGTTTCTGACGATTCTGAAGACTCTCCAAACAACAGAAAAGCGATCGCACCGAGTACGATCGCTATGAGGTTTAGGTAAATTAGGTTGGTAGCGTCGTTAGCTGCTAAGTGCCAACTGGTTGTGTGCCGAACAAAAGATTGGCTGGTTGCTGTCCTGTTGTGTTTCCAGGCTTTTCGGGCTTGAATCCGGCCGTAACCAGGAGAGTCAGCGGGCCACCACGTCGCGGCCCAATTAACTAGATGCGCTGACCAATACTGTAAAGCTGCATATCCCACTATCCCGCTTAGCAGTACGCAAATAACTAACAGAAAGGTTGTCAGCGGCAGTAGCTGTATTGGCACGATTTCGGCCGTCGCAACAGTTAGCAGGAAAAACGGAGTACCAGTTAATACTGGAACTAACACAAGTTCCAGTATCTTTAGAAGCTCTGCATAGAAAATCCATAAGAATTTAAGAAGATTTTTAAGCAGCTTTGCAAAGCGGAAGTGATACAGGTAAGCAGATGCGATCGCAGTTCCTAGAATTAAAGCAACGAGCGCGCCCGAAAAGCTTCTTAGCGGCAGCATAAAAAGGGCGGTCGGCGGAATTCCCATCACGATTGCTGCTGGCAGTGTGAGAAATGCTATAACGCCTTCCCTCCAGTGCTGCCAAGCCGATACAGTCGGCGGTTGCTGATTGTGTCGGCGAATTTCCACCCACTCTGCAAACTTGGTTAACCCCCAGTGATAGAAAGCAAATAACCAGATTTGGCACAACCAAGCAAGTACGATCGGGGATTCCCAGTCAGAGTTCCTGATGGTGTACCAGTACATCCTGCTAAATCTGTAGGAATAGTAGTAAGCATTGGGCCACAGTAAAGAAACAATCAGCCAAAAGCTAATGCTTAAGGCAAACCCTCTGGCGCACGATGTAGGATCGGGGAGGAATTTCGGCCAATTATTCATGGTTGGGATAATTTGACTGGATATCAATATTGTCCCATTGCGCCGATCTTTCTGGGCAGTGCGATCTTAAGCGCCGCTCGCTTGAGACCGCTCGCCCGCTCTGGGACAATTTAAATTAAGTTGCTGCAATTTACCAAATTTAGAATAAAGATAACTGTGCTTCTCTGAGTTCCTTGTCCATCAAAAAATTATCTATTCTACTAGCGACAATCTGACAGTAATCAGCCCTAATTTAAAATCCAATAACTTGTCGCTGCAAACCCAGAGACACAATTGCTGTAGTCCCGGAACCCATAAACGGATCTAAAACAATTTCCTTTAAATTCGATGCCGACTTGATGATGCGATCGACGAACTCACTCAAGCTCATGAAATATTGGGGAGAGATTTTGTTGACAAGATGCAATAATTATAGTAAGTGACTTTAGAAATATTGTCAAACTCATCTGGATTGGCCGATCGCCCTGTCGGAAACAAAAGGTTACAATCACAAATACATTCTATTTCCATAACATTACTGTTTATAGCTTGAACTCCTCAGTGCCAAATAACAACTCCTCAACTCAATCATTTCAATTTGACTCGATCGACAGCGCCCTCGCAGACCTCAAAGCAGGTCGCCCCCTGGTAGTAGTCGATGACGAAAACCGCGAAAACGAAGGCGATGTGATTTGTGCCGCCCAATTCGCCACCCCCGACAACATCAATTTCATGGCCGTGAACGCGCGGGGCTTGATTTGTCTGGCATTGAGTGGCGAAAGGCTCGATCGCCTGGAACTGCCCCTGATGGTCAGCAAAAACACCGACAACAACCAAACAGCCTTCACCGTCAGCATCGATGCAGTCAACGGCGTCAGTACCGGCATCTCCGCCGAAGACAGAGCCCGCACCATCCAAGTCGCCATCCACCCGGACACCAAACCTCAAGACTTGCGCCGTCCCGGTCACATTTTCCCCCTGCGGGCGATCGACGGTGGCGTCCTCAAACGCGCCGGTCACACCGAGGCCTCGGTTGACCTCGCCAGACTCGCCGGCCTGTATCCCAGCGGCGTCATCTGCGAAATTCAAAACCCCGACGGTTCGATGGCGAGGTTGCCCGAATTAATCGAGTACGCTAAACTCCACAACCTCAAAATAATTAGTATTGCCGACTTAATTAGCTACCGACTCAAGCACGATCGATTCGTCCGCCGCGAAACCGTCGCCAAATTGCCCACTCAATTCGGCGATTTTATGATTTACGCCTACCGCGACACCCAAGACAATTCAGAACACGTTGCTATTGTCAAGGGCGACCCGGCAGAATTTAAAGACAAACCCGTGATGGTGCGGGTGCATTCCGAATGCCTGACCGGCGATGCTTTGGGTTCCCTGCGCTGCGACTGCCGGATGCAACTGCAAGCTGCACTGAAAATGATCGAAAATGTCGGTTCTGGCGTCATAGTTTACTTGCGCCAAGAAGGTCGGGGTATTGGATTGGTAAATAAACTAAAAGCTTACTCGCTGCAAGATTTGGGATTGGATACGGTAGAAGCCAACGAACGGTTGGGATTTCCCGCCGACTTGCGGAACTACGGCGTCGGAGCACAAATGCTCAACGATTTGGGAGTTAAAAAAATTCGGTTGATTACCAACAACCCGCGCAAAATTGCGGGTTTGAAAGGTTACGGGATTGAAGTAGCCGATCGCGTCCCCTTACTAATTGAAGCCACAGATTACAATTCGATCTATCTGGCAACAAAAGCCGAAAAACTCGGTCATATGCTACTGCAAACTTATTTAGTAACAGTGGCGATTCAGTGGAACGAAACGAAGGAAGAAGGTAGAAGCCAGAAACCAGAAGGAAAAGAGGAAGATTCTGCCATTCAAAATCGGTACGAACACCTCGAAAAACTGCGGCATTTGGCGGCTAACCAGCACTTGCTGCTGCAAGAAGAAGCGCGGCCGGTCGGAATAGCCCTTTTCGGAGAAGGCTCCCTCATCGTTCATCTAGGCTTCGATCAAGCCGGACTCGCAGCCCCCGACTGGTACCAAGATCCAAACCATCCTTACGTCAAGGCGATCGGTCAAATTTTGGGCGAAATCAGCACTGAGCCGAATTTGCAAACATTAGAATTCATGGTTTCCTCCGGTGGAGATCCGCTCAAAACCCTGCAAGTCCAGCTCGATCGCGAGACATTCCTTCTGTCGGAATTAGTCGCAATTTGCGATCGGCTCGAACCTCAAAAAATCTACAGTTTTGCTCCTCTTGCCTGAAGGCAGAAGGTAGAAGCCAACCCCCCCTACCCCAGCAGGGGGGAAGGCAGAAGCCAAGAAAAACTGTAAATTTCAGAATAATACTTGTTGATACCAGCATCTTCCTTTCCTCAGAAAGCAGCCACCAATAAAAACAGTGAATAACAATGTTGATTGCAGTCTAACAAGTCGATGTAGCGAACAATTGAGAGAGAATCGTCGCTGCACATTATATTATTCAGCAGTATTAATACTCATCAAATAATTCACTAGGACTTTTAGTTAATGTTAATTTTTTTAGACATTGATGGTGTACTTATTCCTGACAGAAGAAATGGATCGAGTTTGCAAACAGATATAATGAAATTTAATTCAGTTTGCCTTAATCACTTTGAAAATGTTCTTCGTTCCTATCCTAATGCGCGAGTAGTAATTTCATCATCCTGGCGTGAAATATTCCCCTTCGAGGTAATCCCGCCATTATTTTCACCAGATATCGCTATCCGTATTATCGGATTCACCCCTTTTCTCAACCCCAAAAATATTCACCAACACAAATATTTACGACACCAGGAAGTTCTTGAGTATCTTCGACAAAATCAAGCAGAAAACTCACCTTGGGTAGCCATTGACGATATTCCCGAACACTATCCGCCAGATGCACCAGTTGTGGCTATTGATGATTACAATGGTTTTGACCAGAACTCAGCAAAGATACTTTCAGAATATCTAACTTAATTTCAAAGGTTAGGAAAAAAGTATCGGAATAGAGAGGGTGAATTTGACATGGAAATGAACGTTGGTGACTTTCTGCACCGACTCGATCTCAGGGGACAAGCACTTAAAGGCACCAACCTTGGCGGTGCGGAACTCCGGGGAGCCAACCTCCGAGGCACGGATCTCCGAGAAACCAACCTCAGCGGCGCTATGCTCAGGTATGCAGACCTGATCGAAGCCGACCTCAGCGGTGCTAATCTCAGCGGGGCGGATTTAGCTGAATCATTTCTTAATTTAGCTAACCTCACTAGAGCCGATTTGACTGGTGCTTTCCTCCGAGAAGCTAATCTCGTAGGAGCCGAATTCACCGGCGCCAACCTCAAACAAGCAAGTTTGATCAAGGCTAATTTAGTTGGAGCAAATCTCCACGAAGCCAACTTAACCAGAGCCAACCTCAGTGGAGCCGATTTGCGCGGTTCTCAGTTGAGCGGCGCCATTTTAGACAAGGCGGTATACAACAACCGGACTATCTTTCCCGAGGATATCGATCCGGGTGCACTGGGAGCATTTTTGCTAGCTCCCAATGCTTCGCTCCCTGGCTTAAATCTGGCTATGGTAGATTTGACCGAAGCCGATTTAAAAGGAGCCGATTTGCGGCGGACAAACTTATACAAAGCTATTTTATTTGGCGCAAAACTCGATCGGGCAAACTTAGCAGGAGCCAACCTCAGCGCAGCGGACTTGAGGGAAGCTAGTTTGAGCGGTACGATTTTGGAGAAAGCTGTTTACAGCAACAAAACATTGTTTTCAGAAGGCATTGACCCCGCTCTGGGCGGAGCTTATTTAATTGCTCCCAATGTATCGCTGCAAGGGGTAAACTTAACCGGAGCCGACTTAAACGGGTCAGATTTAAGCGGAGCTAATTTGAGCGCTTCTAACTTAAGTTCGGTCAATCTCAAAAATGTAGATCTCAGCAGAGCTAGCTTAAAAAAAGCTTACCTCAAAGGTGCAAACTTGGAGCAAACAGATTTGAGAGGAGCCGATTTAAGCGGCGCAATTTTACACCAAGTAAACTTGAGTTCTGCTGACCTTCGGGGTGTAGACTTAACAAGGGCTGACCTCAGCGGTGCTAATTTAAGAGATGCCGATTTGAGGGAGACAGATTTCACCGGAGCTACTTTGCTGTTCGCTAACTTGAGCGGGGCCGACTTGAGAGGTGTAGACTTGACAAAAGCTAACCTCAGTGGCGCTAAGTTAAACGAAGCTGATCTCCGAAAAGCAGATTTGATGAGAGTAAATTTGGAGGGAGCAGATTTAACTGAGGCAGACTTGAGCGATGCTCATTTATTCCGAGTTAATCTCAGAGGTGCTAACCTGAAAGGTACTAACCTCAAAGGCGCAAGTTTAAAAGGGGTATTTTTGACCGACGCTTATTTGAGCGAAACGGATTTGACCGATATACATCTGAGTCCGAGTTTTTTTGAATTGCCATTAGAATCGGAATGGTAATTAGTTGACTGTTAACAATCAAAAATCTACAATCAAAACTCGCCCCGCGAAAATTGCCCGATTATTAACAATCGAAAATCTAAAATCTAAAATGGATCGACCGTTAGGCTCTGTTATTCAAGGTTCCCTGAGCAAGGGATTAGAAGTGCGACTGCACGCCGATGTTTCGGTGGAAGATATGAGGGTGGGGAAATTTCTAGTAGTGCGGGGGGTGCGATCGCACTTTTTCTGTATGCTCACCGACGTGTCTCTCGGAACTTCTAGCGCCCGCATTTTATCGAATCCTCCCAATCCCGACGACGATTTTCTTCTGGCAGTGCTAGCCGGTAGCAGCACCTACGGTACGATCGAACTTTCGCCGATGTTGATGTTGACTGCTGAGAGAGAAAAACAGCAGGCAATTTTCGACCCGACGAAAAACGGCGGAGCCCGCGAGAATAAGCTGGCGTTAGGAAATTTGGCTTCTTTTGAGTCACAAACGGGCGCGGATATTGAGTTGCTGCCCGTTAAAACTATTCCCAGCCACTTTTCCCAGGTGTTTGATGCCAAAGAAACTGATTTTCGGGCAGTTTTTGGCTGGGAAGATGACCCGTACCGCCGCAATTTTGCGATCGGCAAACCGATTGACATGGACGTTGCTGTGTGCTTGGATTTAGACCGATTTGTGGAACGCAGCAACGGGGTTTTTGGCAAGTCGGGAACGGGAAAATCTTTCCTGACGCGCTTGCTTCTATCGGGAATTATTCGCAAGCAAGCTGCTGTCAATCTAATTTTTGATATGCACTCGGAGTACGGGTGGGAAGCTGTTTCGGAAGGGAAACAGTTCAGCACTGTTAAAGGTTTGCGGCAGTTGTTTCCCGATAAAATGCAGATTTATACCCTCGATCCAGAATCGACAAAACGCCGGGGAGTCCGCGACGCTCAAGAGTTATTTTTAAGTTTCGATCAAATTGAAGTGGAAGACATCGCGCTGGTGCAGCGCGAGTTAAATTTGTCGGAAGCTAGTATCGAAAATGCGATTATTTTGCGAAATGAGTTGGGCAGTGGTTGGATAAACAAGTTGTTGGAAATGACCAACGAAGATATCCAAATGTTTTGCGAAGAAAAGCGGGGGAATAAGTCTTCGATTATGGCTTTGCAGCGAAAGTTAGAGAGATTGAATGATTTAACATACATTCGTAAACGCTGTCCAAAAAATTATGTAACTGAAGTTTTGCAGTGTTTGGATGCTGGCAAAAATGTAGTAATTGAGTTTGGTTCGCACTCGGATTTGCTGTCGTATATGTTGGCGGCAAACGTGATTACTCGTCGCATTCACGGATCTTACGTACGAAAAGCTGAGAAGTTTTTGCAGAGTAAAAATCCGTGCGATCGCCCGCAGCCGTTGGTGATTACCATTGAAGAAGCTCACCGCTTTCTCGATCCGGCGATCGTGCGATCGACTATTTTCGGGACAATTGCCAGAGAAATGCGAAAATACTTTGTCACCCTACTGATTGTAGACCAGCGTCCTTCCGGCATTGATGCCGAAGTCATGTCGCAAGTAGGCACCCGCATTACAGCCTTGTTAAACGACGATAAAGACATCGATGCTATTTTCACCGGCGTTTCAGGAGGGCAGAGTTTGCGTTCTGTTTTGGCAAAACTCGACTCCAAACAGCAAGCATTAGTTTTGGGCCACGCCGTACCGATGCCCGTAGTCGTGCAAACTCGCCCCTATGACGAGCAATTCTACAGGGAAATCGGGGATATTGACTGGCAAGAAATGCCCGATGAACAAGTATTTGCCGAGGCAGAAGCTGCTAAAATGGATTTGGGATTTTAGATTGACAACTGCTAGATTCATTACAGAACTTAGGCAAAGGTTACTGTAAATTAGTCGGGGCGCAGAATTGGCGATCGCTGGCAATGACAGAAATATCAGATTTTTGCCTCAGTTATAAACGAAAAAGTGCGATCGAACCTCAAAAAAATTAGCCCCCAGCTTTCCGTCAGAAGCTTTTCCCCTTTCACCCCCTCACCCCTCATCCCTAACTGCCCAAAATTTGCCTAAGCTTAAACATGATGGAGATGATGGAGCCTCGCAGCACAATGAAAGTCAAACAGGGCAACAGCCAGCCTTTATACACCTTGTCGTTACTCGTAGCAGAATTGGATTAGCATATTTAAATAAAAATGTCAAGAAATATTTTAAACAGTTACTCCCATCTAATACGGCGATCGAGTTCGGTTATCTCGCATCCCACCATCTAGGCAGCGAGAAAATTTCAAGCGATGATGGAACAGAGAGCAAAACAAAGCCCTCGAATTGCATGAGTCTGTTTGCATGAGTATTGTGAAGTTGAGTGGCAGTTAAAACTAACAGGGAATTCAAAACCTTAAGGAAAAATGTAGAATCTTGACCTTAAGACAGAGGTTTTTACCCTTTACGATCCTCAAAATTGGGAATAATATTGAGAAAACTAAACTCTTGCTTCACTTCGCCTTGAACTAGCCGTTAAAGCTAGCGAGCTACCGAAAATCGACGGGGATTACTGGAAAATCCAGCACAAAAGTAATCCCAAACAAAAAGCTTCTACCGATCGTCACCGATAAACATGAGGGGAAACATCCCCTTTGTCGCAGTCTTTATCCCACTTGCAAAAGTGGGACAGGGTATCACCAACTTTTTATCTGTTGTTACAAGGAGTGCAATACTCACCCATGTCCACCACAACCCCCAAAAACAAAACAGTGAAAGCCGATCGCATGGGCAGCCGGCCATACTCCTCAACGGATACGGTTCGTACCTATCTGCACGAGATCGGTCGCGTACCCCTGCTAACCCGAGAAGAAGAAATTGTTTTCGGGAAGCAGGTGCAGCAAATGATGAAATTAATCGAAGCAAAACAAGCACTTGCTAAAGAATGGCAGCGGGATCTGACGAATCAAGAGTGGGCTGCCGAAATGGAGTTGACCGAACCTGAACTTAGCCGCATCTTACACATAGGGCGGCGGGCAAAGCAAAAGATGATTGAAGCGAATTTGCGGCTAGTAGTGGCGATCGCCAAAAAATACCAGAAACGCAATATGGAATTCTTGGATTTAATCCAAGAAGGCACCCTCGGTTTAGAACGAGGAGTCGAAAAATTTGACCCGATGCGGGGATACAAATTTTCTACCTATGCCTACTGGTGGATTCGGCAAGCAATTACCCGCGCGATCGCCCAACACGCCCGCACAATTCGATTGCCAATTCACATCACCGAAAAACTCAACAAAATCAAAAAGGTGCAGCGGGAACTCACGCAGCAGTTGGGCAGATCTCCCTCCCCCGGGGAAATTGCCGCAGCCTTGGAACTGCACCCTTCCCAAATTCGGGAATACCTGCTGATGGCAAGACATCCAGTTTCTTTGGACTTGCGGGTAGGAGACAACCAAGATACCGAATTGCAAGAACTCTTAGAAGACGAAACGGCATCTCCAGACAACTACATTACCTCGGAATTACTGCGGCAAGACCTCAATACTTTGATATCAGAACTTACCCCCCAGCAGCGAGATGTAATAATTCTGCGCTTCGGTTTGGAAGACGGCACGGAAATGTCTCTGGCGAAAGTCGGAGAACGGTTAAATCTCAGCCGGGAACGGGTGCGGCAGCTAGAACATCAAGCCCTTGCCCACCTGCGGCGCCGCCAATCTCAAGTCCGAGAATACTTGGCTAGTTAGTCACTAAAAAAGTTGAGATTTTGGGAAATCTCAACTTTTTTTTTTCATGTTGGCGCGGCTGGGAAGGATACTTTTATACCAGTTAAAAAAAAGAATGCAACTGTAGACCCGTACTCGAAACCCTTATGAAATACGTCACGCCACATTATTCAATTCTTTAATCTAAAATTAAAAATCTAAAATGGTATTATTTGAGGGGTCGATCGCGCGATCAGGGCGGAGGCAAAATTGGTCCAAACTAATCTTAGATTTAAGTTCAGGAACCGGGCGGGCGATCTTTCCTTCAAGTTAATAGCCAACATTAAGCCAAATACCCGGTTTCTCTCCGATCTTTGTGAAACTGGTACAAGAGGCGCTTGGAACCAGCTATTTTAAATTTTGGGGTCTGGAGTGGTTTTGACTTATTTGATATTGACAGGAAGTTTAGAAGCGATCGCGATCGTGCTTGCTCTCTCGCCCGGTAACTTGAGCATCGCATTCCCCGCACACCGATCACAGGACTCGGACATCAAATCCGACATTTTGAGCTGGCAATCCCCCCCAAATCCTGCGCCAGATACAGCTAGCACAGGTTTAGGAGAGGGCATTTATCTCTACGGCCAGTCGAGCAACCCAGATGAAATTAAACAAGAATATTTTGTATTTGAAATGCGGCAGAGTAAGGTAGTAGGAGCTTTTTACCTGCCTCGGTCTGCTTTTTACTGTTTTTACGGCACAAGCGATCGAACTCAGTTAAATTTAACAGTAGTTGACACTTACGACGGCAGTCGCTCTCCCTACTCCGTAAACCTGGAACAGTATTACCCAATTTCTACCATCAGCGAGAACGATCGGCGCATCTTGGGTATTTGCAAAGAATCTCACAAACAGCAGGTGTGGGAAAAGTAGGAAACACGCGCTGCGCCACCAGTCAATCGATTTTAGATTTTAGATTTTAGATTTTAGACTTGAAGAAAGCAACCCCACTGATACATCGGGTGCCCCCGGACTAAATTGCTTTCGGTCAGGGTTCAGGAAACAGTAGTAAAATTGCTCCTGAGTTTGAGAATTTCGGACGGACACCACACACATGGCAAAATGAAACTGCGTCGGAAAACACTATCGATAATTGGCATTACCATCGCTGGATTGACTGGCATTCTCTATGTCGCCTCCTCAAGCATCCTCTTGGGCAGCCTGATCAAAGCAGAGGAACAAGAAGCCACACAGGTTGTCAAGGGAGTGCTCAATGTGTTCGGGCAAACCGCAGATGACTTTAACTCGCGCTTTGCCGACTGGTCGTCCTGGGACGACACCTACACTTTCATCCAAAACCGCAACTCAAAATTCATTGCCTCCAATTTAATTCCAGAAGGGCTGGCTAATATAAGAGTTAATATAGCCATATTTGTCAATACTTCTGGCAAAATAGTTTACAGTACGGGTTTAGACAGCCAAAAGCTGAAACTAACGCCTGTTCCAGAAGCATTAAAACGGCGCATTTCTCTCAGCGACCCGCTGTTGCAGCACCCCAACGCCAAAAGCAGCCTCGCTGGTATCCTGCTGCTACCGTCAGGGCCAATACTGATTACTTCCCGGCCTATTCTCACGACTAAAAGCACTGGCCCGATCCGAGGTACGCTGATATTCGGGCGCAATTTGGATGCTGCGGGCATTGCGAAGGTTTCTAAAATTACTCGCTTGCCACTAATCGTACACAGCGTGAATGAGGGTCGGTTGCCTGCAGACTTTCAGCAAGCGCGGGAGAAAATGTCGGAAAAAAAACCAATTTGGGTGCGTCCTTTAAGCGAAGAGTCGATCGCAGGTTACGCTTTGATCCGCGATATTTACAACCAACCTGCGCTGCTATTGCGGGTGGATATCCCCAGAGAAATATATCGGCAAGGTCAAATTAGTTTGCTGTACCTGTTGGGGTCTGTAGCGTTAGCGGGAGTTGGGTTGGTCGGCTGCACTCTGCTACTGCTAGAGCGTCTGGTGCTGTCTCGGTTGAGCGGTTTGGCGAAAGCAGTGAACCACGTCAGCAGCAGCCAAGACCTGTCGGTGCGACTGCCGGTTACGGGCGAAGACGAGTTGTCCGACCTTGCCCATACTATCAACGGAATGTTGAGTGCGATCGCCCAAGCCGACAGCGAACAACTTGAGGAAAAAGCCCGCTACAGAGCCGTAGTCGAGCAAGCTACAGATTGCATTTTCCTGTGGGACGCTCAAACCAAACGCCTTTTGGAAGCCAATACAGCGTTTAGAAACTTGCTCGATTACAGTCCTGATGCGATTTCGCAACTGACTATCTACGATATCATCGCTTACTCTAAAGACCTAATTGACAACAATATCGAGTTGCTGCTGACGGACAAACAATTTAGAATTGGCGAAGTTCTCTACCGTCGCCGAGACGGTTCCTGCGTGGATGTGGAAGTGAGCGGGAGCGTGATTTCCTACGGCGGCCGCGAGATTATTTGCACGGTTGTCCGCGACATTACCGAGCGCAAACAAGCCGAAGTCCAACTGCGAGCCTCGGAAGAACGCTACAGACTTTTGTTTAAAAATAACCCCCATCCGATGTGGGTTTACGATTTAGAAACTCTAGAATTTATAGCCGTCAATCAGGCTGCTGTCCAACACTACGGCTACACTCGCGACGAATTTCTCAACATGACCGTTGCGGACCTTCGTCCCTCCAAAGAGCTGCCGAAATTGCTAGAAAATATATCCCAAGTAGATGCCGATATTGAGTTTGCAGGTGTGTGGCAGCACCAGAAAAAAGACGGAACAATTATTGATGTAGAAATTACTTCTTATGCTCTGGTATTTGATAGCAGAAATGCTGAATTAGTTCTGGCTCACGACGTGACCGACCGCTTGCAAGCCGAGGCAGAACTCTACAAGGCAAAGGAAGCCGCAGAAGCCGCTAGTTTGGCTAAAAGTCAGTTTTTGGCTAACATGAGCCACGAACTGCGAACTCCTCTGAATGCAATTATCGGTTACAGCGAGATTCTGCAAGAAGAGGCTTTAGATTTGGGCGAAGAAAATTTTGTGTCGGATTTGGAGAGAATTCACCATTCAGGCCAGCTTTTACTTTCCTTAATTAATGATATTCTGGACTTGTCGAAGATTGAAGCCGGTCACGCGGAACTTGAATTAGAAACTTTTGACGTGTCCCAGGCAGTTCAAGATGTAGCCAGAACTGTTGAACCGCTATTTTTGCGAAACACTAATCGTCTGAATGTGGAGTGTCCTAATAATATTGGCGAAGTGTATTCGGATCAAATTAAGTTTACTCAAATTTTGTTTAATTTGCTCAGCAATGCCGCTAAGTTTACTCATAAAGGAACAGTTACACTCAGCGTGGAAAAAATTAAAAATGACGAGAATATTAGGGATTCGGAACTGTTAATTATTAAGTGTACTGATACGGGGATTGGGATTACTCCTGAACAGCTACAAAAATTATTTCAACCTTTTACGCAAGCTGATGCTTCGACTACCCGCAAGTACGGAGGTACGGGTTTGGGTTTGGCAATAGCGCAGAAATACTCTCAGATGCTGGGGGGAGAAATTACTGTGAGTAGCGAGTTTGGCAAGGGATCAACTTTTACTCTGATGTTGCCAGCATAGCTCTTTTTTAAATTTTAGAGGGGCGAAAAAGTCTTGACTACAAACAACATTAATACTCAATGCCTGGTTGAGCTTTAATCCCTTGTTCTCGGAATGGATGCTTAACTAAAGTCATTTCTGTCACCAAGTCTGCCCGTTCTATTAGCGCTGGCGGGGCGCCTCTGCCTGTTAAAATAATGTGGGTTTCTTCTGGTTTTTTGTCTAACCCGGAAAGCACTTGCTCGACTTGCAAATAACCTAGTTTTAATGCTATGTTGACTTCATCTAGAAGAACTAATTTAAATTCGGGATTACAGATAAAAGTTAGGGATTTTTCCCAGGCTTTTTGAGCTGTTTCAATATCTCGGTCGCGGTCTTGCGTGTCCCAGGTAAAGCCTTCTCCCATTGCGTGAAATTCTAGCTGTTTTTCCCAGAGTTGAAAAACTGCTTTTTCTGCAGGTTCCCAAGCTCCCTTAATAAATTGTACTATAGCGACGCGGTATCCGTGACCGAGCGATCGCACAACCATTCCCAAAGCGGCCGTGGTTTTGCCTTTACCGTTACCCGTATTGACTATAATTAAACCTTTTTCTTTGGAGGAGTTAGCGATTCGCTGTGATTGCACTTCTTGGCGCCGCTGCATTTTCTGTTTGTGTTGTTGGGCTGTTAACCCAGTGGTTGCAGTGGTTTCTATATTGGTTTCCATAGTATTTTTTAACCGCAGATGAACGAGAAAGATGAACGCAAATAAACGCTGATAGATGCCATATGTCTAGTTATTGCCACAGTGTTTTCAAGTTTAGCACGAAACCGGGCAAAACATCTTCTCCTGAAAGTTCTGTTGGACATTCCAAAACTTCTATTTCTTGTCCTTGGCGATAGATTTCGACGCTCCGGGTTTTGCGGTTGATTAACCAGCCGAGTTTTACTTGATTATTCATGTATTCTTGCATTTTGTCTTGGGTATCTTTTAAACTGTCGGTTGGCGACATTAACTCTAAGACAAAATCCGGGGCAATGGGAGGAAATTTTTGTTTTTGTTCGGGAGTGAGTGCATCCCATCTTGATTTTTTAATCCAAGAGACATCGGGAGAACGATTGGCACCGCTTGGCAGTTTGAAGCAAGTTGAAGAATCGAAACAAATTCCCAGTTGAGTTTGTCGGTTCCAAATCACAAAATCCGCATTAATTTCTGAATTGTAATTTCCGGTTTCTCCTCCTGTGGGTGGCATGACGATTATTTCTCCTTTGGCGTTGCGTTCAAATTTGACATCGGGGTTTTCGCGACACAGTTGATAAAATTGGTCGTCGGTTATTTTGGCGATCGAGTTGAAGTTGATGGTAACTGCTATCATGGTATTTTATCAGGATGCGTGGGGATTTTTAAGCCACATAATGTATATGAAGGCGGATAAATGCCGATCGATGCAGATGTTGTAAATATTATTATTAAGGGTTAAGAGGATTTCAGGGATATCTTTTTATGCACTTTCGCTCATTATATCACATCGTTATAACTAGCTATTAAAAGTTTTATCAAACGCTTTTTGGAGGAAACAGTTACAGACATACCAATAATAAAATGCAATGTTGATTTCGCTAAGCAATTTAGGTACTCCCTCTAGTAAACTGGAGAATATCTTGTTTTTTAAATGCAGGGAATCCACGCCGATCGCCAAAAACAACAAGCCTACACCCGCTAACAATATTTGGTAGGGAGTTAACTGTAGTTCTCGCCGAAAAAACCATCCGTAGGAAGACAAAACCACGGCGTATAAAAGACTTACTCCTAGCTTAGGAATTCCCCCTGCTACCATATATATATGAATTCTGTAAATTTCATTTAGTAAAAATCCACCTGTTAACAAAGCCGAAAACAGAATAAATCGATTGTCTGAAGTGCGCGGTTGAATACTTTGAGCTAATTTATAGGTAAAAGTACAAACAATGACGGGTACAGAACATAAAATTTGGAAAGTCCGAGTTAACAAGGCGACATTGGGATGGGGATAAGAATAAGGCGGAAAGAATAAATCGCTGACTTTTAACCCTGAAAGCTGAGTGAAAAATATCAGTATCGCCACCAAAAATAAGGATAAACAATTGAGTCTAACAACCAAACGAGAAATAGTCATAAGCAATTAACACCAAAAATTAGGTTGACTGCCCAAATACAAAAAAATTATATCACCAATATCTCTGGATATTTTGCTAAACTTTATCATGAGTGTTATCAAAACAAGGAGACAGTCATGCTGTCAGTGAAAGAAGCAGAATCGATCGTTCTAAATTTGGCGCAACCCCTCGACAGTCAGCGGGATGTAGAAACTGTAGACTTGCTGGCAGCATCGGGGCGCATTTTGGCTGCACCAGTCACTGGTTCCCTGGACTTTCCTTATTGGGATAATTCAGCAATGGATGGGTACGCGGTGCGGTTTGCGGATGTGGAAAACTGTAGCGCCGAAAAACCCGTGGTACTCGAAGTAGTTGAAGAAATTCCAGCCGGATATCAGCCTCAAAATACCGTTCAATCGGGGCAAGCGGCGCGAATTTTTACCGGTGGGGTGATGCCTGTCGGTGCTGATACGGTGGTAATGCAGGAAGAAACGAGGGGTGAGGGCGATCGTATTTTTATCTTAGTTTCTCCTGAAAAACCGCAAGCATTCGTCAGGCACAAAGGCGCTTTTTATCAAGCAGGAACAACTTTGCTAACTCCCGGTACAGTTATCTATGCCCCAGAAATGGCGGTGTTAGCAACTGCCCAGTGCATTCAAGTTCCAGTTTATCGACGGCTGCGGGTGGCAATTTTTTCTACGGGTGACGAATTGGTCTCGCCAGACGAACCTTTGGCACCGGGGAAACTGGTAGACTCGAATCAGTATGCTTTGACAGTTTTGTTGGCGCAAATGGGATTTGAACCGATTCGATTGGGGATTGTTCCTGATAATGAAGAGGCGTTAAACAAGGCGATATCCCTGGCTGTGGCGACAGCGGATGTGGTGCTTTCTACGGGCGGCGTCTCGGTAGGAGACTACGATTATGTCGAGAAAATTTTGGCGGATTTGGGAGGAAAAGTTCACATTAGTTCTGTGGCGATTAAGCCGGGGAAACCTTTAACGGTTGCTGCGTTTAAACGAGGTGAAAAAAATTCGGATTGTCTCTATTTTGGTTTGCCGGGAAATCCGGTTTCGGCTTTAGTCTGTTGTTGGCGGTTTGTTGTGCCTGCTTTGAGAAAGATGTCTGGGCTGGGCGCGGATGCTTGGGGGCCGGAGTTTGTCAAAGCTAGGTGTAATGCTGAATTGCGATCGCCTGGCCGACGCGAAACTTATATTTGGGGTAAACTGCATTTAGTTGCCGGAGTCTGGGAATTTGAACCTGCTAGCGGCAGCCAAAATTCAGCGAATTTAATTAACCTCGCCAATACAAGTGGTTTAGCAGTTTTGCCACCAGTGGAAACCGGGATTTTACCAGGCGAATTTGTAGAGGTTTTAAAAGTTAGTCATTAGTTAGTTGTTTGGGTTATTTGCTATTGGTTTGGTATAAGTTCATGTAAAATATTAACAACTAAGTAATCTTCCTCCTTCCGACTTCCATCGGACTGACATCCGTTACATCCGTTACATCCCGTACATTGCTCGTTGCCGAACTTCATTCTTCCTTCTATCCTTTACATCCGTTACATCCGTTACACAATCCGTTGCCGAACTTTCTTCGTATTATGAAAATTTTAATTGTTGAAGATGACCCGATGATGCAACTGGGATTAGAGCAAGTTTTGGCCGATTCCCCAGAAATAGAAATAGTAGGACAAGCAGAAGATGGCTATTTAGGCGTAGCAGCCGCACTGAAACTCAAACCTGATATTATTGTAATGGATATCGGTTTGCCACGGCTCGACGGCATAGCAGCGACGCAGCAAATTAAAGCACAACTGCCAGAAGTTCGAGTAGTAATGTTAACTTCTCACACGGCAGAAACTGAAATTATTGCTGCCCTTTCTAGTGGTGCTGATGCTTATTGTATTAAAGGTGCTTCTGTAGACAGGCTGTTAGCAGCGATTGCAGCCGCAGCAGAGGGCGCTACATATCTTGACCCTCAAATTGCCCGGACTGTCATCGAACACCTTAAACCCCCGATACCTGCCTCTACAACTACTTTTGGCCAGTTGTCGCAGCGGGAATTGGAGGTGTTAAAATTAATGGTGGAAGGTAACAGCAATCCAGAGATAGCAGCGGCGCTTTACTTGAGTCCAAATACTATTAAAACTCACGTTCGCGGTATTATGAATAAGTTGGCAGTGGATGACCGCGTGCAAGCAGCAGTTGTAGCACTGAGAACAGGATTGGTGTAAAGAAGGAAGTTCGGCAACGGATTGTTTAACGGATTTAACGGATGTAGCGGATGGATGTTGATGGAAGAGGGAAGTTCGGTAACGGATTTAACGGATTTAACGGAAATCCGCAAGAGGTTCGATGGAATAATTCTTAGTTACCAATTCCTAATTACCAATTACCAATTAGCAATTTCCAATTACCAATTATCAATTACTAGCAATTAGAGTGATATAATCTATGTCTGAATGGATAGAAATCGGTAAAATTGTAGCAGCTCAAGGTTTGGACGGGGAAGTGCGAGTCTATCCCGATTCTGATTTCCCCGAAAGGTTTATCGAACCGGGGAAGCGGTGGATTTTGCGCCCTAACAAAAGTGAACCGGAACCGATCGAGTTTTTGGGCGGTCGCTACATTCCCGGCAAAGGGCTGTATGCTGTAGAGGTAGAGGGTGTGGAAGACCGCGACGGTGCTGAGGCGCTGCGGGGCTGTAAGTTGTTTGTTGAAAAGACCGATCGACCTTACCTCGAATCTGATGAGTTTTACGTCCAAGATTTGATCGGTATGGAAGTTTTTAACCAGTTAACCGGGGAAATCCTAGGCAAGGTAAGTGATATTATTCCCGCAGGTAACGACCTTTTAGAAGTAGAAACGAATCTAACGGCGCCGGAAACTGTCGCCGCAGAATTAGAAAAGCCAAAACAGCGTGAAACTCCACAAGCCAACGCTGACCCCAGAAATACCCGCAAACCACGGAAAATTCGCGTTAAAGAGCCTAAATCCACAAAAATATTGATTCCTTTTGTGGAAGAGATTGTGCCAGTTGTTGACTTAGAACAAGGCAGAATTGAAATTGTGCCGCCTCCTGGTTTATTGGAATAATATCATTTCTGGTCAATCGACCGGATATGATAGATCAATTCTAAATAAGTCGTAAATTTTTTACTCCACCCCAACCCTCCCCGCGGGTTCGGGGAGGGAGTAAGAAATTCACAAATGATGCGAGGATTGCTATATTAGTTATTTAAAATTCCCACTTCTCAATTCCCGATATTAATCCTTTCCTCTATTTGTGCACCGCACTATCAAGTAACTGATGGAAAGCGCGAAAATTGCAATTGCCAAACCAATCAAGTCGGCTGCTGTTTTCTTTTCCAGGTCAAGAATGATTATTTTTCGAGATACTGCTATCAAAGAAGTTACAATAACTAGCTCTACTTGAATTACGTGCTTTTTCAGATAAGCTGTAATATTTTCCAAGATTTCCAGAGCAATTAAAACATTTAAAAATAACCCAAATATGACAAACAACGTGTCTTTTAACAAATTATCAGTGTGGTTTACCAATTCTTTTGCTAAAAAAATCAGCAAATCGCAAACGCTGAGGAGAATTACCCAAATCATCGCCAGTGATAAAATTTTCGATATTACTACTTCTACACTTTCTGTAAAATGCAGAAAATTTTCATCACTACTTGACTTGGAAATTTGCCTAAATATTTTTTTCAGCATAAAAGTGATTTAGTCTTTATTCTTAATGATTCTGTCATTGTTCGGTACACTTTGCAAGCGCCAAACTCTGTGATTGCCTGGTTTTACGGGGCCACCCGGGCACTGGGGAAGGCGACTCTCTCTGCTTGTTATATTTTCTAGTTTTTCCTGTCAGCTAGGAATCGATCGCACGCGATCGACCTCCTGATTAATAATTTTTGCCATGAAAAAACCTCAAACTATTGTCTAGCAATATTTTGAGGCTTTTAAGGCGCGGTGCTACACTGAACTAACTATCTATTCTCAACAGAGAATGATTGTTGACTCCCAGCTTGCTCCGACGGAATACACAAGTGAGCTAAAAATTTAGCTCGGGTGGTTTAGTAGCGACGAGAATTGCCACCGCGATCGTTGTTACCCCAGTTACCGCTGTTAGAAGAACCACGTTCTTCGCGGGGTTTTGCCTTATTGACCTTGAGGTCGCGACCCATCCACTCAGCACCGTCAAGAGCCTCAATGGCTGCAGCTTCTTCGGCTTCAGTAGACATTTCTACAAAAGCGAAGCCCCGCATCCGACCTGTTTCCCGGTCAGCAGGCAACTGAACGCGCTTTACTGTACCGTACTCTCCAAAAGTTTGGTTGAGGTGCTCCTGCGTTACTTCGTAGGATAAATTGCCGACATAGATTGACATTGAACATTCTCCAGAATCAGAGTGTGTAGAGATTTAAATCCGGAGGAACGCCGATCGAACGAACTGTACTGCCGAAAATAAAGCCTTGTAAAACGATTATAGCACCTATAGGTGCAAACTGCAATTGTCTGACTCAATTAATTAAAAAGAACGCACAAGGCATCCACCAGAAGACATTCTCCCGAAGGAAAAACCCCCCATCAAGAAGGAACAACTCAGAATAAATAAATTTAATTTTCCTTGTTTCCGAGCTCTGGCGGGGAAACGCAGTTTTTAGGCTGCGTAATGGCATAACGATTTTAGCTTTTAGATCTGGGATTTAGGATTTAAGATTTATGTGTAGGGTATGTCCGGGTTCAAAATTGCTCGATCGAGAGAGGTTGTTACCCCAAAAACGGATACAAGCCCCGGACTCCTGTCGCGAAAAGTGCAAAATTTTAGAGTCTTGTTCAAGAGCCCAGATTCATCTTTGGAGTAAATCTCCAATAGTTCGACTGAGCGCTCGCCGAACGTCTCGCCGAAAGTCAACCACGTTCCTCCCCATGTCGATCGCCCGCGGCTTCCCGCTCGTTCTTCGGTGATTTGTAACATCCAGTAGTTGCGCGGCAGCTCAAGAAGTGACGGCCAGGGTGGATTTTGCCCAATTAAATTCCTCAACTTCTGCTGATGTTTCTGCCCCAACCAGCACCAACTGCACCGCACAAGCTTTTAACTCGGGCTGTTTGGAATCTGGACAGCTTGCAGCATGAGTCATAGCATTGGCTTCAGCACCTTCAGCCCACAGAGAACCCCAGTGCATCGGTACAAATAGCGTACCTGGGGCGATCGCCTTTGTGACTTTTGCTGGAAACTGCGCCTTGCCGCGGCGCGATCGAACTTCCAGCAAATCCCCCTCCTTAATCTGCAATTTGGCAGCATCGCGGGGGTGAATTTCCAAAAACGGATCGGGGTGCAATTGATTAATTTTTTCTGTTCTACCCGTCCGCGTCATCGTGTGCCAATGTCCGTAAACTCTTCCTGTCGTCAACACAAACGGATAATTCGGATCGGGAGGTTCTGCCAGTCCCCGCGAGTGATAAGCCGAAAACCTCGCCCGCGCGTCAGGAGTGTGAAAACGCCTGTCAGTGTACAGCCGTTTCGCTTCTTGGGCTGGATGCACAGGCTCGTTTTCCCGGCAAGGCCACTGCTGCGGGCCTTCTTGGCGGATGTATTCGTGGCTCAGACCGGTCATGTCGCAAGGCTGGCCCCGCGTCAACTGCGCGTACTCTGTAAAAACCTCCGCACTGTTGTCGAAAGCAAAGTGTTCGGCAAAACCCAACCGCCGTCCCACCTCGGCGAAAATCCTCCAGTCGTCGCGGGCTTCCCCGGAGGGAGTGTCGAAACCCGGACAAAACGTAACGCGGCGTTCGGAATTCGTCATCACCCCAGTTTTTTCGCTCCACTGCGTTGCCGGCAGCAGGATATGAGCGTAGGCGGAGGTTTCAGTGGGATAGTAAGCTTCTTGATAAATAGTAAAGGGCGATCGCAGCAAAGCGGCTTTAGTGCGTTCCAAATCCGGCATACTCACCACCGGATTGGTAGCTGCAATCCACAGCAACTCGACCTCGCCAGTTTCCAAACCGGTAATCATCTCCCAAGCTGTGCGCCCCGGATTCGGGGAAATGCTTCCCGGTGCGATTCCCCAAAACTCCTCGACTTGGGTTCTGTGTTCAGTATTTTTCACAAATCGGTAGCCTGGGAGCAAGTGAGACAGTCCTCCTGCTTCCCGCCCTCCCATCGCGTTTGGCTGGCCGGTGAGGGAAAACGGGCCACTTCCCGGTTTGCCGATTTGACCAGTCATCAAGTGCAAATTAATCAGCGATCGCACCTTTGCCGTGCCTTCCGACGACTGGTTCATTCCCATCGACCACAGCGACAAAACCCGCTGCGACTGTTCCCAGTAGTTTGCTGCCGTTTCTAACTCGCTGACAGTAATGCCGCAGCGCGAGGCTACAAACTCCGGCGTGTAGCTGTTAATAACCTCAGCAAAAGCAGAAAAATTCGCCGTGCATTCTTCAATAAACTCAGAATCTATTGCTTGTCTGCGTAGCAGCAAATATGCAATTCCATTAAGCAAATCTATATCCGTACCCGGTGTAATTGCTAAGTGCAAATCCGCCGCTTCAGCAGTCGGAGTCCGCCTTGGATCTACCACAATCATTTTGACATGGGGATGCTTTTTGTGGTATTTTGCTAATCGATTGAATACAATCGGATGGCATTCCGCTGCATTGCTGCCAATAATAAAAGCGCAATCTGTTAATTCTAAATCGTCGTAACAGCAAGGCGGCCCGTCCGAGCCAAAACTTTGAACGTATCCAGAGACTGCTGAAGACATACACAAGCGAGAATTAGCATCAAAATTATTAGTACCCAGACAACCTTTCATTAGTTTCTGGGCAACATAATAATCTTCTGTAACGAATTGACCCGACCCGTAAACGCACAAAGCATCGGGGCCGCTGGTGCTGCGAATTGTTTGGATGCGGTTAACAATTGCATCGAGAGCTTCGTCCCAGCTAGCGCGACGGAACGGTTGGTCGAGAGTATCTCGCATCATCGGATACAGTAGCCGATCGCTCCGAATGGACTCTGCTACGGTTGCTCCCTTAATACAAACCATGCCCTGACTCGATGGGTGATTGCGATCGCCCCGCACTTTCCAACTTTGTTTTTTGTCGGGAACAACTTCTAGACCGCAACCTACACCGCAGTATGGGCAAAGAGTTTTTATAGTTTCCATCTGGTGATTTTAGATGCTAATTTTTGAAAGCTAATGGGTAATTCGTAATTCGTTATTATAGTCGGAACTGAGGGCTCCTGCAAATAACGTGAGAATAATTACTAAATTTCCGCATATATGCTTCCCAGAAACGGACAATACCCTGATTTAAAATTACCCGCTATCTTACTAAAAATTCCGCTCGCTCTCGCTTTTAGTCAGCTTCTGGCTGCTACTAAATCTTCTTCAAACAGAGGAAGTTCCCAGCTAACTCTTGTCACCCCCAAGGATGGGGGATAGAAGAAATTTTTGCATAAGTCAAACATCGGGCAGGTAATACTTTTGACCTAGTTGTTGATAGCAATGTGAGATTTAGTGCGGTAGTATTATGTCGCCTAGTTCCCTGGTTTAACTTCAAATACGCCACCGTTGGTGGGGCTAAAAGTTACTTGGAACTCAGCAGTTTTTTCAGCGCCTGCTGCGGCACCTGCAGGAGTTTGCAAAACCGGCAGAGGAGTTTCTTTGACGAAATCTTTAGCTGCTTTATTTGTGGGATCGAAATGTAGGATATCCCCGTTTTGTTTTACTTTGACCCGATAAGTCAAGCTTTCAGTAAATGTCGGAGTTGTTCTCCAGGTTTGGTCGATTTGTGCATACAACTGCTTTCCGATCGCATCGAGTTCGGCTTTGTCAGAAATCTCTGATGTGGCAGTGGTTGCTGCATTGGCCGCGCCCGCGCTGTTAGGGGCAGCAGCGATGGCAGCAGGACTTGCAGCAGCGATGGGTGCAGGGCTGGCATTGGGTGCAGGACTTGCAGCAGCGATGGGTGCAGGGCTAGCAGTCGGTGCGATCGAACTTGCTGCAATTTGCGGGCTGGAGGGTGAACTCACAACCGCCGCAGTCGCCGCCTGCGGTGCAGTTTCTTCTAGTTTCGCTTGCTTTAGCTGGCTGGAAATAGCAGACATATTGACTGCAGCTAAAGTAACCATTGCTACGAACCAAGAGGCTGCCAGGATGCCGCGTTTGATCGGCGAAGCTTCTGGGGGTTCGGCAGCGTGAGACACAAAAGGCGCAGGTGCGATCTGCCTGTCAGCAATCGCAGGCTTTTTGCTAGCAGGTAATGGCATCGGTAGCGCGACGGCTTCTGTCTCCGAGTCCGTTGCTTCACCTTCTTCGTGGTGGGCATAGCGAGAAAACAAGAACTCCAAAGCAAAGTTGCGAAGTTCGTAGTATTTCGGGTCTTCCATAATCCGCGCCCGGTTGCGGGGACGGCTAAACGGAACGTGCATATCTTCGCCGATGGAAGCTGCTGGCCCGTTGGTCATCATCACGATGCGATCGGCCAAAAACAAAGCCTCATCAATATCGTGAGTAATCATAATGACGGTAATTTTTTCCTTCCGCCAAATTTTCAGCAATTCTTCCTGCAACTCTTCCCGGGTAATAGGGTCTAGAGCTCCGAAAGGTTCGTCCAAAATCAACAGTTTGGGACGAGTTGCCAGAGCTCTGGCGATCGCCACCCGCTGTTTCATCCCCCCGGACAATTGGCCTGGTCTTTTGTTACAAGCTTCGGTCAGCCCCACTAATTCCAAGTGTTCCTTGACGATCGTATTGTGTTCGTCTGCGGACTTTTCCGGGTAAACATTTTCAACGCCGAGGTGAATATTTTCAGTAGCAGTCAGCCACGGTAGCAGCGAGTAGTTTTGAAACACCACCATGCGATCGGGGCCTGGTTCAGTAATCTGCGAACCTTCCAGGGCTACTTCTCCGTTTGTCGGCCCGTTGAATCCCGCGATCATATTCAGCAAAGTTGATTTGCCGCAGCCAGAGTGACCGATCAAACAAATAAATTCGCCTTCATTAATAGTCAGGTTTACACCGTCGAGAACGACGTAAGGACCTTTAGGAGTTTGGTAGACTTTCGATACATCTTTAATAGTAAGAAAGTCTTGCTTTGGCGTTTGAATTTCGGTTGTTTCGGGGTTTTTGAGAGTTTGCATATTTTCAGGATTGGGATTTGGGATCGGGGAATTAGACATGACAACTTTCGATTGAGAATTTGAAATTATGGAGTTAGGAAGCGGAAAATGTGGAGTCTTGTTTCCTGATTTCTTGCTCCTCACTCCCTCTTCCTATTTGCTGATTATGCTGGCAGTTTGATGGAACATTGACTGCCTATTTGTTCAATTAGAATTTCTTCAATGCGAAGGCCGCGTTTGATTTTGACATTCTGAAGATAGTCGATCGGGTCGTCGAGATTAAACACAGTGCCGTCAAATAGCTCGATCGTCCGGCGATCTCTGGCGATATCCGGCAAACCCAATTCGCGCACGGCTTGACCGAAAACATCAGGCCGCAAAACTCGATCGACCACTTCCACCCAGTTTTTCGGGAACGGAATCAGTCCCCAGCGAGCCATCTGCGCCATCACCCACACCATTTCTAGGCGGTCTGGAAAATTGGTTTTGTCAACGTAGAACTGGTTGAAGTTGTAAAGCATTTCGGGTTCTGCCTCCGTACCGGAGTTGTACGGATCGAGGAACCCCGGACGGATGTCTTTCGGATCGGCGCCGATGTATTGTTCTTGGCTAATCAATCCTAGGACTTCTTCGCGGTTGCGGCGGTCGTCGCAATAGTCGCAGGCTTCCAAAAGCGCTTTGACGAGGGCGAGGTGGGTTTGAGGATATTTCTGAGCCCAATCTTCGCTAACACCGAGAACTTTTTCGATGTGTCCGGGCAAAATATCGAGGGAACGGGCCATGACAAAACCCGTACCACTGTTGACTGCGTGGGAGTTCCAGGGGTCGCCTGAGCAGTAGCCGTCAATGTTGCCTGCTTTTAAATTCGCTACCATCTGTGGGGGCGGAATCACGGTCAAGCCCACGTCGAGGTCGGGGTCGATGCCACCGGCTGCCAGCCAGTAGCGGAACAGCAGATTGTGCATGGAGGCCGAGTGGACCATGCCCAAGGTGTGAACTTTATCGGGACTCTTGGCGATCGCAGCTTTGAAATCCTCTAATGTCCGAATGCCTTGTCTGTAAAGGTCTTTGTTGAAAATAATCGAATTGCCGTTGCGAGAGAGCGTCATGGCGCTACAGACGGGTACAGGGGCTTCACCGTCGAGGCCCAACAGCATCCCGATCGGCATTCCTGCGACCATTTGCGCCGCGTCCAGCCGTCCTTCGGCGACTCCTTTGGCGATCGCTTTCCAGCCCGGTTCGCGGCTGAGAGTAACTTCTTCCAAGCCGTGCGCTTTGAAGAAGCCTTTTTCTTTAGCTACTACTAAGGGGGCGCAGTCGGTGAGGGGAATAAAGCCGATGTCGAGGTTGATTTTTTCCAGGCCGTTGCGGGCGATGACAGGCGGTTGTTGTTTGGCCCGGCGCTGTTTGACCCGCTTTTGCTGGTTGAGGAAGTAAACCATTTCGTTACGCAGCGCGTAGTAACTCGGATGGTTGACAACTTCCATGCGCTTGCGGGGGCGGGGAATGTTCACTTCGAGGATTTGCCCGATTTGCGCTTCCGGGCCGTTGGTGAGCATCACAATGCGATCGCTCAGTAATAAAGCCTCATCCACGTCGTGAGTTACCATCACGCTGGTGACTTTACTTTCTTCGCAAATTTTCATCAACTGGTCTTGCAAACCGCCGCGAGTTAAAGCATCGAGAGCTCCGAAGGGTTCGTCTAGCAGCAGCAATTTCGGGCGAATCGCCAGGGCGCGGGCGATCGCAACTCTTTGTTTCATCCCCCCAGAAATTTCGCCTGGTCGTTTGTCTGCCGCGTGTCCGAGTCCGACCAATTTAATGTGGTGTTCGATCACCAACTCGCGATCTTCTTGAGAGTTACCGCTGTAAATTTCATTTACTGCTAGGGCAATATTTTCGCGCACCGTCAGCCAAGGTAGCAGCGAGTAATTTTGAAACACCACCATTCTATCCGGGCCTGGATCGCGGACTTCGCGCCCTTCTAAAGTAATCCCGCCCTGACTTGCTTTGTCGAGGCCGGCGATGATATTTAGCAGCGTAGATTTGCCGCAGCCAGAGTGTCCAATTAAGGTGATGAATTCTCCTTTTTTAATTTTCAGTTCGATATTTTTAAGAGCGATGTATTGCTCTCCATTGGGCAAATTAAATACGCGGTCTACGTGGTCTACTTCAACAAATACTGACATGGTAATTTTAGGTTAGTTTGTAATTTGTATGATGCTGATTATTAATTGGGCATTGGGCATTGGGCATTGGGCATTAATTTACAACTAATTTCTACCAGTTTGTAGTTGGCAACCATTCCCCATGCCCCATTCGCCAGGCGCGATGCCCGATGCCCGATGCCCAAATTCTATTTCTGTTCTTCCGGAACAACTTTGGAAGCGATGAAACCAACGATTCTGTCTAAAATTAAACCGACAATTCCTACATAAAGCACTGCTAGAATCACTGCGCTGAGTCTAGAACTATTGTAAGCGTCCCAGATGAAGAACCCGATGCCGACGCCGCCGACTAACATTTCCGCAGCTACGATCGCCAGCCAAGACAAACCGATACCAATTCTCAAGCCAGTGAAGATGTAAGGAACTGAAGAGGGAAGCAGGATTTTCCAGAAGTATTTTTGATTGGGGAGGCGCAAGACGCGGGCGACGTTTCTGTAGTCTTGGGGTATTTGTTGAACGCCTACTGTGGTGTTAATTAGGATCGGCCAGATGGCGGTAATTAAGATTACGAATAGTGCTGATACTTCGTTAGCTTTTACCCCCATGCCTTCAAAGGGATTGAACTGTTGAAATACTGCCAGGGCGATCGGCAGCCAAGCCAGGGGCGGGATAGTTCTGAATACTTGAAACAGCGGGTCTAAAGCATCGAACATTAAGGAGTTTGTGCCGATCAGGATGCCTAAACTGATGCCAAGAACTGCTGCCAAAGTAAAGCCGATCGCCACCCGCTGCAAGCTAGCCAAAATTTGCCAGAACAAGCCTTTGTCTGTACCGCCGTTGTCGAAGAAAGGATTGATAATTAGATTCCAGCTTTCTTGGACAGCTTTGATTGGCCCCGGCAAGGTGGATGAGGCATCGTGGCAGAGGATTTGCCAGATTATGAGCAGAACTGTAATTGCTACCAGCGGGCGGATGATTTTTCGGCGGTTTTTTTGAACCTGATCCAGAACGAAATTTACTGGATTTTTGCTTTTAGTAACAGCGAGGTTTGTTGCCATTTTTGTTTTTGCAGTCTTGTGAATAATCGATTATTTGTAGATACTTTGAACAGAGCTTAGCAGGTTTAGCCCTTGGAACGAGCCCTCCGTTTCACTCTGCCCAACACCGTCAATTTTAGGCGTTTGTCAAGTGTTGACACTTGAGTGTTGACACTTGACAAACTAATTATGCTTTTTTGATTGCCAGACCATTCAGATATTCTTGTGGTTTTTCTGGGTCAAACTTTACGCCGTCAAAGAAGGTTTCAACACCGCGAGAAGTGGTAGTAGGAATTTGGGCAGCGGGAACGCCAAGTGCTGTCGCTGCTGCTTTCCAAATATCTTCGCGGTTAACTTTATCAACCGTGGCTTTGATGTCGGTAGTTGCCGGCATATAACCCCAACGAATATTTTCAGTTAAGAACCAAGTATCATGGCTCTTGTAGGGATAAGAAGCATTATCAGCCCAGAATTTCATCGCCACTGGGCTGGCAGCTTCAATGCGGCCGGTACCGTAGTCAATTTGACCCTTAGAGCGACCGATAATATCTGCTACTGGAACTTTTAACCACTTATCTTGAGAGATGATTTGGCACATTTCATCGTGATTTTCTGCCTTGTCGCACCACTGCTGGGCTTCCAGTACGGCCATTGTTATTGCTTTAGCAGCTTTGGGGTTTTTGTCAACCCAATCTCCTCTTAAAGCAAAAGCTTTTTCTGGGTGGTCTTTCCAAAGTTCTCCGGTTACTAAGGCGGTGTATCCTACCTTTTGAGTAACTAGCTGAGCATTCCAAGGTTCGCCTACGCAAAAGGCTTCCATGCTGCCAGATTTCATGTTCGCTACCATTTGGGGCGGGGGTATGGGAATCACGGAAACATCTGTATCTGGATTAATACCGCCGGCTGCTAGCCAGTAGCGCATCCACAAGTCGTGGGTGCCGCCGGGAAAAGTTATAGCAATTTTTTGATTGGCGAGGGCTTCTTTGAGAGGTTTGCTGTCAGTACCTACTTTTAAATCTAGGTATTTTTTGCTGAGGGAAATTGCCTGGCCGTTAGTATTTAACCGGGCGACAAGATACATGGGGACTGGCTGATTGCCTTTGGTAATAGTGCCTAATGCCATTTGATAAGGCATCGGGGATAAGATGTGGGCGCCGTCAATGCCACCTTTGTCGGAACCGAGTTCTAAGTTGTCGCGAGTAACTGGCCAAGATGCTTGTTTGGTAACTTGTACGTCTTTCATGCCGTACTTGGCAAATAACCCTTTTTCTTGGGCGATGATTAAGGGTGCTGAGTCGGTGAGGGCGATGAATCCGAGTTTGGCTGCGGTAACTTCTGGGGCGTCGGCGGGGTTGATGTTGACTGCTGGGGTGGCGCTGGGTGTGGCGCCGCTGGGAGTTGCGCTAGATGTGGGGGAACTGGAACTGCAACCGTGCGCTAGGAGGGTGCCGGCTGCTGTTGCTCCGGCGGTGATGATGAATTTTCTTCGGGAAAGGTTGCTCATTTGTCTTGAATTGTTGTTGTACTTTGAGATCGTGGAAATGTGAGATGTGAGATTGATTCGGAACCTTCGCATCGCATCTCACAATGTGAGATTAGGCGTCGATCGACACTTTGCCGATCGCCCGCGCGCTGCAAGCTAAAATGAACCCTGGTTCTAAGTCTCGGGCCGCGTCGGGTTGGCTGTCGTAGACTGTTTGGCCTTCAAGGAGTTTTTGCTGGCAAGTGCCACAGCTTCCCGATCGGCAATTGCTGTCAAGTTCGACTCCGGCCCGTTCGGCAACATCGAGAATGAACTCATCTTCGCTGCAAGCAACTTCTTTGCCCGATCGAGCGAAAATGACAGTAGATGTCTGAGGTTTGGCTGCGGGGACTGCCGTTTCGTCCCTGTCAACCGTCAGTTGCAGTTGCCGGTTCAGCACAGCTACATCCCCTGTAATCTCTTTGGGAACTGCCCCAAACTGCTCGACTAACAATTGATGCAGCACTGGTTTGAGGTCTTCGCAAGGGATGCTTTTTTGGACGCAAGTACCCAAATGAGCGTCTTTTCCGACTGTGCCTCCCATGTAAATGTCTACACCTTCGAGGGTTTTGCCGTTCTTGCGAACTTTGGTTCCCATCAAACCAATGTCTGCTACTTGGGGTTGACCGCAGGAATTGGGGCAACCCGTCCAGTGAATTCTGACCGGTTTGGGTACTGAAAGTTCGGCTTCGAGTTCCTCAATCATTGCCACGGAGCGGCTTTTGGTTTCGATGAGGGCGAAGTTGCAAAACTTGGCGCCGGTGCAGGAAACCAAGGCTCGTGTCAGCGGTGCGGGATCGAGCGAAAAACGCTGCAACAGCGGTTCTTTGACCAGCGATTCAATCCGCGAGTCGGGAACGTTGGGAATAATCACGTTTTCTTCGACAGTGAGCCTGAGCTCACCGCTGCCGTAAACCTCGGCAATTCTGGCCAAATCGAACAAATCCGATGCCTGCAGCCGTCCGACTGGAACGTGCAGCCCTACATAGTTGAGTCCTGATTGTTTTTGGGGGTAGATGCCGATGTGGTCGCGTTTTTCCCAGATGATTTCATCTTTGGGCGCGGCTGGAGGCAAAGTGCGCCCTAATTCTCGTTCGACTTCGGCTCGGAATTGTTCGATTCCGAGTTCGTCAATCAGCCACATCAGCCGCGATTTTTGGCGGTTTGCTCTCGGGCCTTGATCGCGAAACACAGTTAAAATTGCTTTGCACAAATCTACAACGTCGCTGGGACTTGCCCATGCGTTGAGAGGAATTGCAGCTTCGCAGCGTTTGGCGGAGAAGAAACCGCCGACTAAAACGTTAAAGCCGATGTTGCCGTCTTTGTAAGCGGGTACGAAGGCGATGTCGTTGATTTCTGCGTGGACTGAGTTGTCGCGGCAGCCTGCGATCGCAATATTAAACTTTCTCGGCAAATTTGAAAACGCGGGGTTGCCTTCGCCGCTGTTCGTAATCAAATCTTGAACTTGGTTCGCCAGTTCCCGCGTATCTATCAGTTCGTCGGCGTCTAGGCCCGCGACTGGGGAACCCGTGATGTTGCGTACGTTGTCCATGCCAGACTGGATGCTGGTCATGCCCGCTTCTTTGAGGCGGCGGAAGATGTCGGGTACGTCTTCGATGCGAATTCCGCGCAATTGCAGGTTTTGTCTGGTGGTGATGTCGGCGCTGCCGTCGTCGCCGTAGCGTTGGACGATTTCTGCTAGCGTTCTGGTTTGATTGCTAGTAATGATGCCGTTGGGCAAGCGCAGCCGCATCATGAATTTGCCGGGAGTTACTGGCCGAAAGAAGATGCCGAGCCATTTGAGGCGGTGCTCGCGATCGATTTCGTCCATAGCTTCCCAGCCAATTGCGGCGAAGTGGTCGAGTTCGGCTGTTAATGCTAAGCCATCTTTTTCGGCTTTGAGTTTTTCAAACTTGTTCAGGCTCGCTTGGGCTTTGGGTTCAATTGTTTGGGTCATCGGTTTACCCTCGCTGCTGGCTTGTGTGGGGAGGTATTGACTTGGAGCATAAAGTGTGTGTTTCCTGCTAACCTTAGTGACTGTATGGATTTAAAACTGTATATTTAGTTACTAGATGGAATTTCTTTTAAGCATGGTTGGTTTTCTGTAAACTTGAGCTTGACTGGGCGCTGGCTCGAACGTCGCCAAACTATTTATGGTTATAGTTGCTACCGATGATTCGGTCGATCGCTGCGTTTCGATGCACCTTTGTTATGAGCTAATGTAAAGCCCACGATTGTAAATATTCGTAGCTATTTTTACAAAATATTGAGTTTTATGAATATTTCGCATAAGGCCGATGCGTTTTATACATGGGAAATGGGTAAAGACACCCAAAAAACCGAAAAATCTCTCTAAATCTTTAGATTTACGAAGGAAGAGGGGGAAATTGGAATATCTAAGATTAATGTTGTGAGTGCGATCGCAGACTTAAAACGAGATCGTCACAACATTAGAGCGGTCGCTGTCACACAGTTTGCCTCAAAACATCACGTTGTGTGCTATGCCAGCGTCACTATTAATTTTCGGACAACGAGAGATGATATAAGTATCGAATTCAGGGAACGTCTCATGTTTTCAGTTCAACTTATCCCCGGCGCTATTTCCGAAATGCTTGCTTCTGTTACGGATACAGGTTGTTTGACTCTAGCCGATCGCTACGGCTTGATGGCCGCTGTTTTGGATGACTCTCTCGACGAGGAATACAGACATTCGATCAACCGCCTGCTGCGTTCTGTGATTAAGGGAAGAGTCAAGATAGTCAACGAACTGTCGGCGATATATTAACAGCATTTAAAAATTTGATTGTTTTATGCAGCGCATAAGAGTGCAGAAACCATCGGCCGAGTTAGAATGAACCCACGATGCCTGCAGCGGATGTAGGGCCGGAAGTTGATTGGGTGTTCTCAAAACTTGCGATCGTTGTTGCCGTATGATTTTTTTTGATTATCCAATTATCCTTTTGTGCGGCACTTACAGAAAAAGTGGTGATTCACAGTTTTGATGCTCAATTGAGAGCCGCTTGGGTGGAAAGCTGATGGTAAAATTAGTAAAATTGTTGTGCGCGAGCGGCATTTGAGGAGTTTGAGGAATCAAGTCATCCCAACCAACGTAATTATAATTATTGAACAGGGCTGGGGATGAAAGACTATTTATGAAAATTATTAATCAAACAATCGAATTATTAATAAAATCCGGCCTCGGCATCCATAACCTCACGCCCCCAATTGTCAAAATTAATTGGTAATTAATAAAAAATCAATTAAATGGCTCAGCATGAAAAAACAATAAGATATTGTAGAGGCGGGTACCGCCTAGATCAGAACTTGCAGGCAGTTTATTGCTGTTCTCAACCGCCCCAACCCGGTAGTCGGTTTATTTGCACCTACAGGACTTATGCAGCCCCACTATAATACTGTGCCTGCGTAATTCTTGTATTGAGCTACGGGCATGAGTTGGTTGTTTTAACCAATCTAGTTGATAGGATGTAGCCCGACCAAATTTTTAGCAAAACTTTAAGAAATTCGGTCAGAAGGTATGATTTACTAAAAATTAAAAACAGTCGAGCGAGCAGACTTGACAATTTAACAATGATTCCTAGGGAGCATTTTATGAAATCCATTGCTAAAAACAGCATCCACTGGACTTACTCAGTGGCTATTTTCTGTGCCCTTTTCGCACTACAGCAACAAAAAGCTACAGCAGCAACGCTATCTAACGGCTGGAATTATGCGATCGATTCCTTTAACGACGGCGTGACAGGGCCCCAAATCGGCGGCGGGGAATTTGAATTTTACGGCATCGCCATCAAAGAAACATCAGATACAGCTTTCATCGCCATCAACTCTAATCTAAGTTTAGCAGGATATGCCGACCCACTAGCTCAAAGAGGCAACATCAACTACGGCGATTTATTCTTCAATTTTTCCGGGCAAAACTTCAATACAGCTAACGCAAACGGCAGCTTGTTTGGTATCCGCTTTGCCGAAGGAAATGACTCAAGCGTAGCCACGGCTGGCATTTACAGTAACGTTACTGCTAAAAATGTCACCCAAATTAACTTTGGATTTACCAATTTAAACCAATTCAATACGGTAGTGGCATCTCAAGGCGGCACCCCATCAATGGGCGATTTAGCTGCCACAGACCCCTATTTTCAACAAACAGGAAACTATACTATTCTCAACTCAATAGGTACGGGTACAAAAGTAGGAGAAATCAAATTTTTAACGCCAGCAACTTTGAACGCTCTCGGTCTTGATTTTGCTCAGTTTAATGCAGTAGGTTCTCAAACAATTGGATTCAGTTTCAATAAATCCTCAATGCCTTCGGGTAACTATATTGCTAACTTTTTTGCCGAGTGCGCTAATGATGCGATCGCTATTCAAGGATCGTTTGAGGCTGTACCCGAACCTTCTACTTGGTTTGGTACTTTACTAGGATTGAGCTTTTTAGGTATTGGCGCAGCAAAACGCAAAAGTAAGCGCAAGATTTCCTAAGTTAGGTAGGGTGTGCATTCAGTACCTTACGAATAGCTGTTATGCACACCTTACTAATAGGCGTAGTGCCTCACAAATTGCAAACCGTAGAGTAGATTATGGATAGATAAAATGCGCCCAAACATTCCCATCTGGCCCAGCAACTTGATTTACGTAACTGTAGGGATACATCAACTTTCTTCCCTCAGTATCGCTGTAACCAGTGAGTGCATTTCCCCAAGGATCTTGCACGATATAACCCTGAGAATTGTAGCCAATTACAGTAAGAATGTGACCGGCCGCAGTAAAATCTCCGGCTAAAACTACTGGCCGCCGATTCAGCAATTCCGATCGCACTTCTGCCCACGTGCGAGTCGTACTAAAACTCGTCTTAAACCCGTAAGCTTGAATCAGCGCCGAAAGCACACTGTGATCCGTTTGAGAACCCTGGCCGGCATAATCGAAACACCACTGCAACAACTCATCCTCCAACTGTCCGCCCCACTCAGAACGAAGGCCATAATAATAAAGCACCATGGCGATCGAAGTTACGTTGCAAGTAGACCAGTCAAAACGCGGATTGTCCCGCTGCGAAAAATAGGGCACGTTCAATTCCACATTGTTCGGAACCGGATCGAAAATTTTATCTCCCCGCTTGAACTGAACAAAACTAGGAAAAACATAACCTGTATTGCCAAAATTAGGCAGTTCTTCAGTCAGGGAAACTTTCAGGTGAGATCCTTCCGCACCGTAGCTGTTCACGCCGTAAACTCGACCTAAAGGCAGCGTAGTTTTCTCGCTACTGCTCAGGCTAGCAGAATCTACCGGCCGTTTTTTAAAGACAGTTGCTTGCAGGATTGTCATGGTCAAAGCATCGGGGTCAAAGGGAACTTCTTTGCCGTCTTTTTTAATTTTAACGTCCTGCCAATAAATAAATCCGATATTGCCGAAACCGGGAATAGATTCGGCAAGAGTTACTCGGAAATGCCCCAAAATGCAGGCATAACCAGTGATGGCATAGGTAGTGCCTAAAAGTAGGTCAGCCATTTGATCAGCCGGCAGTTTCGATGAATCTTCGGGCTTAGCTTTAATCTGAGTTGTTTGAGTTACCAAAAGTTGAGCGCTGACGTTGCTATTCGGTACGTCAGCCAGGTTAAATTTTAGGATTTGAGTACCTTTGGCTAACTGAACGTCGGGTTCATAAAAATAGCCAAAAGTGCCTACAGGCCAAATTGCTGAATCCAGAACCACCTTGAGATGCCCGTCAATAAATCCGTATTTGCTAACGGTCAACGTCTGGCCTGCTTTGACAAAAACTTTTTGCTGATTGTTGAGCCGGGAAGAATCAAGGGGAGCTACCTTAAACAAAGTATCAGAAACTATTTTTAAGGTCAAACCTTGTCCGACAGTTAGCGGATCGGAAGTTACGGTAATGTAAATTATTTGGCTGCCAGTAACGTTGCCTTTGCTGTCAGTTGCCCGCAACCTAAGCCACCGAGCTCCCGCTACGCTAAATCCTTTAGACAAATTAACTTGCCAAGTGCTGGCTTCTTGGTTTAGAGTGACGGTTAGGGGAAATTTATCCTCAGCTATCACGTCAATTTTTGCTGCTTGTTGCCGGTCAAAAGTACCCCGAAGGACGATCGGCTGATTGACTAAAACTTCTGACGGCCCTTGATAAGTTAAATTCACAGCGGGATTAAAAGATTTGCCACCGCGGCTGAATTGCACAAAATCGGGATAAATGAAACCCGTATTGCCAAATTGCGGCAAATTCTCGGTCAGCGAGACTTTAATGTGGCTTTGTTCGATCGAGAATCCGGCAATTCCGTAAATCATTCCCGCCGGCAATGTAATTTTTTCTTGGGGTGGCAGGCTAGCGGCATTTATCGGCCGCTTTTTAAACACAGTCGTTTTGATGATTGTCATCGTAACTGCATTTCTATCATACTCAATTCCCCTGCCGTCTCGCAAAATTTGGACGTGCTGCCAGTACAGAAATCCCGAAGTTCCTAGGTTAGGAACTGCCCGAGCAAAAGCGACTCGGAAATGGTTTTCCACGCAAGCGTAGCCAAGAAGATTGAAAGTTTCTCCCAGGTTAAATTGTAATTTCTGAGTTGATCCTAAAGTTCCAGAATCTACGGGGGTGAACTTTAACCAGGTCTTTTTTATCACCCACAGTAACTGCATTCCAGGCGGCGGAACCGGCAACTCAGCGCGATCGAATATGAGAATTGTTGCGCCTTTGGTGATGAGTACGTGTTTTTCGTAGAAAAAACCGGACTTTCCTACCGGATTAATTGGATTATTTAGTTGAACATTCAGATGTCCGTCTTCTAACTCGTAGTCAGTAACTTGATAAATTTTCCCTGCTGGTATGTCCGCTTTTTGCAGCTCGTTGAGATTGCTGGCGGGCAGCGTTCCGGCTTTAAATTTGGTATCTGTGAGAGTAATTAACGTGAAAAATTGAGCGGGTGACAGAGAAGCAGGATTAACTTTGATGTTAATTGTTTGTTGGCCGATAACTTTGCCTGTCTTATCACTTGCCCTCACCTGCAGTGTGCGAGTTCCTGCGCTATCGAATCCTTTTTCTAAACTGATGTTCCAAATGCCTCTAGAGGGATTTATCCCTACATTCAGGGCATTGGAGCCTTCTGTTGCTGAAATCGCTGCCACTAGATTTTTGTCAAAAGTGCCAACTAAGACCGCGGCTCTATTGACCTCAATTTCTCGCGGGCCTAAGTAACTTAAAATAATGTTGCTGTTTGTCATTATATATCCCCCTACCTACTTAATTATTCAGCTAAAGCAAGGATAACTTCTGATTTTATTAAACACAATGACCTGAACTAGGACAAAATCGCCCCTAGATTCACCCTACGGGCGGTTAATGCCTTTTCCAGCATAAGTTTTTAATTATTGGCGGGAGTGGCGCCACAAATCTCACTTTAGGCGTACAATGAGCACCTTAACCGAATATATGCCTGGTTGAGAGGATTTGTGGTGCAAGTTTTGAGGGAAGGAATTTAGTTCGAGTAAGTTGCTTCCCCCTGTACCTTTGACCCCTCACTTCCTGAGTCAGGACTTACGAAAAAAACCCGGTTCCTAGGACAATATTGCCTATAGCAACGAGGCATCTAGGAAGAAACCGGGTTTTTAGCCGTTTGGTGCGTGTAGGAGTGTTAGTGCGATCGGCTAAACTTCGACTAAACTATGGTGACAAGAATATCTTGAGCGTGAGTGTCAACTTTCATGGTTTCGCCCTCATAAACTTGAATGATTTTGCCAGTACCGTCGATGACGAAAGTAACGCGCTTGGCATAATCGCCTTTCTCGACATCGTAAGCTTTGGTAATCGTGCCATCAACATCTGCTAATAGCTGAAAAGGTAAACCGTATTTCTCTGTGAACTTTTGGTGCGACTCTTCGTTGTCTCGGCTGACACCGAGAACTACAAGATCTTTGCCCTTGTATTCTTCATAAGCTGCTTTAAAGCTTTGGGCTTGTCTTGTGCAACCGGGGGTGTCATCTTTCGGGTAGAAATACAAGATTACGGTTTTACCTGCGAATTGGGACAGGGATACTGTGTTGCCATTAGTGTCTTTGGCGGTAAATTGAGGGGCAGCGCACCCAACTGGTAAAGTCATAGTTTTGTTTCCCTTGTTTGGTTTTTCTTGCAGTTCCTCAACTTATTTTAGTTGGTTCTGTCGCTTTGCAAGAGACCTTTGTAAAAAATCACGATCGCCCCAACTCCATGACGTTAAGCTTTACTGCATTTAGCTTGCACCTAAGACGCGGGCTAAGAGTGCCTATTACACGCATAGTTCCAATAGACATCTGCTTTTAAGCAGATGTCTATTAAATGTTCTCAGATTCTAAGCTATTACGCATCTAAATTGAATAGAAAGAGGGGCTTTCTTAACCATCCGACAATCCGATCGGACAAACTGACTGTCAAATTAGATGTGTAGCAGCTTACACACCAACCGGTTGACCAGCAGCGGGCATCATAGACGGATCGATCGCAATTCCTAAGCCTTCTGCGACTTGGCGGCCATAATTCGGATCGGCGCGGAAAAAATGGCACAATTGGCGCATCTGAATCTCCGATTTTGCTGCACTCAAACTTTCCACAATGTTAGCGATAAGCCGCTGCTGTGCGTCGGGTTTCATCAAGCGATAGAGGTCTCCTGCTTGGGTGTAATCGTCATTTCCCTGACGGTGATCGTAGCGATCGACTTTGACATTTCCTAAGTCCCAAGCTGGGTCAGCATAAACACAGTTTTGCTTCGGCGCAGCCTCGTGGCTGTTTGGTTCGTAGTTGGGCCCGCTACCACCGTTGTTACCCGGTGCCATTGCGCCATCCCGTTGATAGTGCATCACCGGACACTTTGGTTGATTTACGGGCAATTGCTGATAGTTTGCACCGAGACGGTAGCGTTGAGCATCTGGATAAGACATGATGCGAGATTGCAGCACTTTGTCGGGAGAGAAGCTAATACCTGGAACGACATTAGAAGGAGAAAATGCCGCCTGTTCCACCTCAGCAAAAAAGTTTTGTGGATTGCGATTGAGTTCAAGAATTCCCACGTCAATTAACGGAAACTCTGAGTGCTTCCACACTTTCGTCAAGTCAAAAGGGTTTTCGCGATACTCTGCGGCTTGGGCCTCGGTCATTACTTGAATGCAAAACCGCCATTTGGGATAATTACCTTGGTCGATCGCCTCAAACAAGTCGCGAGTCGCATGATCGGGGTCTTTGCCTTTGATCTGCGTCGCTTCTTCGGCGGTGAAATTATCAATACCTTGCATGGTTTTGAAGTGGAATTTGCACCAAACCCGTTCTCCTTGAGCATTGATTAGGCTGAACGTATGGCTGCCAAAACCGTCCATGTGGCGGTGGTTTTTCGGCGTACCGCGATCGGAAAACAGAATAGTTATCTGATGCAAAGCTTCTGGACTCAGCGACCAGAAATCCCACTTCGCGTCAGCATCTTTGAGATGCGTTTGGGGATGGCGCTTTTGCGTGTGGATCAAATCAGGGAATTTGAGCGGATCGCGGATGAAGAAAACAGGGGTGTTATTGCCTACTAAATCCCAGTTCCCTTCTTCGGTGTAGAACTTCATCGAAAAACCTCTGGGGTCACGTTCGGCATCCGCTGAACCTTGTTCGCCGCCTACTGTAGAGAAACGGAGGAGAACCTGAGTTTCTTTGCCAACTTCTGAGAATAGCTGAGCTTTGGTGTAGCGAGTAATGTCATGGGTGACGGTGAACGTGCCAAATGCAGCGGCTCCTTTTGCATGGACAACGCGCTCAGGAATGCGTTCGCGGTTGAAGTGAGCCAGTTTTTCCATCAGGTGAAAATCCTGCATGAGGATAGGCCCGCGTTCACCAGCAGTCAAGGAATTCTGGTTATCTGCAACCGGAATTCCGCTAGCGGTTGTCAATGTTTTGTCTTCTGTCATAGTGGGTAAATTGATTGCTATATCCTAAGTATTCTATACCTTTCTGGGGCCCTGGTGTTTCTGCGGAGGTAATTATCAGATGGGCAATTTTGTGTTAAATTATTAGTGTGTTTTCAAAATTTGCTGATTCAATTAAAACTAATTTCTCAATAAAATATGATTAATTTATACACTGTAATTCTCAGATAAAATGCCGATCATTGGGTTTATTTGTGTTTAAACAATGGCTGGGTGGGTCAAATAAATACTCCTGAACAATCTATTGATAAACTCAAAGAAGCTAAGCTATTGAGTTATTTTCCGAAGTCTATGAATTAGAGGCTGATGTTTGTCTCAGCCCTATTTCTATTAATGAGTTACACAAATTTCTAATTTTAGAAGATGCAGAAGCCTCAGACACTTATGAATCCAGGAAAGTTTATGCCTAAAAACCTTCCATTTTTAAAACCTAAAGCATTAATTAAGATTTAAGCACAAAACGGATGTCTGTTTTACCGAGAGGGGAAAGGAGATAATCGTTTGTATATGCGTGAAATTGAAGGCATAAAAAGGATTGTTCCGATTGATATCGGTGCAGGGGAAATGTCACCAGCTTATGTGTTGCGGATTTTCAGGCAATTTGGGTTTAGCGCTCCATAAATTGAGGGGATGATTAGTTAAGTCCGCATTAATATGCTGCCTGGTTGGCGGTTTCAACATTGGGAGTAGTCATCTTTGCCACTCAGAAAAGCGATCGCCTAAAATGGCTTTTACAGCCAAACTCGTCTAACCTGTCCTAAAATATAAGAGACATCCTATATTAATTCCCTACCATGTCGATCGCGGTCATTAAAGAACATATCGAAATCACCCCTGGAATCTGTGGGGGAAAACCCCGTATCGTCGGACATCGCATCCGAGTTCAGGATATAGTTGTTTGGCACGAACAAATGGGAATGTCACCAGACGAAATTCTGTATCACTATCCGAGTATTACTTTATCTGACATCTATGCAGCTTTAGCCTATTATCACGATCGTCGAGATGAAATTCGCTCGGCAATCGAAGCAGATGCAGAATTTGCCAGCCAATTGAAAGCTCAAACCCCATCGCTATTGCAACAAAAATTAAAAAATCGTCAACATGGCTAAGATAAAATTTCATCTTGACGAAAATATAACTCTTGCCATAGGAAATGGATTGCGAAGACGGGGAATTGATGTCACCACAACTCCAGAACAAGGAATGATCGGGCAATCCGACGAACAACAATTAGCATTTTCCCTGTCTCAAGAGCGAGTAATTTTTACCCAAGATACGGATTTTTTAAGACTGCATCATGCAGGTTTGTCTCACGCGGGTATTGTTTACTGTCCGCAAACCAGTAAATCAATTGGGGAAATTTTGCAAGGATTAGTATTAATTTGGGAGGTAGTGGATGCTGAAGAAATGAACAATCATTTGGAGTATTTGTAAAAAGAGGCGATCGGCACTTGCAACCGGAATATTTATCGTGCCGAAGTTTCGGATATTTTCACCTGCTGTCATAATTGTAGTAGATGTTTTATAACTCCACTTTGACTCTAAATCTGTAATTATAAAAGATCTAGTACATATTCAAAAGTTCTCGCAATGACTTTTATCCCATCCGAAGCGTTTAAATCTATTAGTTATCCCGATCGCACTGTCAAAAGAGCCGATCGCGCCGTCCGCTGTTCCCCTTTTCAATTACACTTCTTCCAGACCATCCGCGATAACAGTGTTTTCCTAACTGCGATCGCCTCAAATGCGGGTGTCGAAAGCAGCTACACCCGATCGCCCGTATCCGAACTCGTAGCCGAAAACTCCCTACTCTGGCTGATCCAAGTCGGTGTGTTGCGGCGGGAAGTAGACGGACAAGGGATTACCGACAGTTTTCGCCTCACGCCCCTGGGCCGCCAACTCGTGGAAAAATGGGAACAGGAAGGACAGGGAGTGCCGGCCGCGTCATTGTGCGATCGCATGGGAAATGCCGTCAGCCGCGGGTTGGGAGTATTTCTATGAGGGGTTTTCACTTGCCCTAGTTCGACAGTCCGACAGGGAATGAATTCCCTGTCTCATAGCAAAAGTCGGTTAAAACCGACTGCAAGTCTAAATTCAACTTGATGTTGAGTTTCGCATTTCACGTTAATCAACCTCCTCAGTCCTCTTGCAGAGGACTTCCGCTATTAGACAGGGATTTCAATCCCTGTCGGACTCGCCGTCAAACGAGTTAGACCCCTTAAAGCCGTCAAGCGAAGGACGGGGTTTTAGACCCATTTTCTTGATAAATTAAATGCGCGATCACTTAACTAATACAAATTAAATTTAAATCGACTAAAAACAATGGTTCAAACCGCTTCTAAACCTTTGAGTCTCGATGATTTTCTCCAACTGTCGGAAACCAAACCCGCCAGCGAATTCATCGACGGTCAAATTATCCAGAAACCTATGCCCCAAGGAAAACACAGCACAATTCAAAGCGATTTGGGTGCTGACATTAACCGGGTACTCAAACCCCAACGCATCGCCCGCGCCTATCCAGAATTGCGCTGTACCTTTGGCGGTCGATCGACAGTACCCGATCTTGCAGTCTTTACCTGGGAACGCATTCCCCGCGACGAAAACGGCGAAGTGGCAAACACTTTCGCCATCGCCCCCGACTGGACAATCGAAATTCTTTCCCCCGATCAAAGCCAAACTAAAGTCGTCCGCAACATTCTCCACAGTCTCGCCCACGGAACCCAGATGGGCTGGCTGATTGACCCGGAAGAAGAACTGGTATTTGTCTATTTTGCCGATCGCACCATAGCAGTTTTTGAAGAAGGGGGCGATCGCATCCCGGTTCCAACCTTTGCCGAATCCTTTAATCTCACCGTCGGTGAAATGTTCAGTTGGCTGACTGAGTAGCGCCACCTCGATTTATGAATGATTTAACCGCAGAGGGCGCAGAGGGCGCGGAGGAGGGAGAAGAGAGCTCGCCCTACGGATTTGGTTCGATCAAATGTGCGGTCGATCGCTTATACTAAAATATCTGGTTGTCAGCTCTTCAATGACGAGAGATGACTAAAGTTGTCACTACAAACTTAATTATGATTATTTAACCGGACTTGATATCATCTTTCAAATAACCGCTAACTACTAACAACTAACTACATAAAACGTTTCTCAAAAATGGAAGCTAAATCTTACAAAGACACGGTAAATCTGCCCAAAACCAAGTTTGATATGCGCGCCAACGCCGTCAAACGGGAACCAGAATTGCAACAATTTTGGGCAGATCAAGAAATCTACGATCGCCTTTCGGAAAATAACCCAGGCGACTTGTTCATCCTCCACGACGGGCCACCCTACGCCAACGGACAACTCCACATCGGCCACGCCCTCAACAAAATCCTCAAAGACTTTATCAACCGCTACCAAATGCTGCGCGGCAAAAAAGTCCGCTACGTGCCCGGTTGGGATTGTCATGGATTGCCGATCGAACTTAAAGTATTGCAAAACATGAAATCGGACGATCGGCTAAATCTTACCCCGATCGAACTCCGCCGCAAAGCCGCCGCCTTCGCCCAGCAAACAATGGAACAGCAGCGCGAATCCTTCCAGCGCTACGGCGTTTGGGGCGACTGGGAACACCCGTATTTAACCCTGAAGCCCGAATACGAAGCCGCTCAAATCGGCGTTTTCGGTCAAATGGTACTCAAAGGCTACATCTACCGCGGCTTCAAACCTGTTCACTGGAGTCCGAGCTCGAAAACAGCCCTCGCCGAAGCCGAATTGGAATATCCTGAAGGCCACACGTCGCGCAGCATCTACGTCGGCTTTCATGTGAGAAAATTGTCAAAATCCCTGCAAACGAAGCTCAAGCGCTATATGCCGAGCCTCTGGGCGGCGATTTGGACGACTACCCCCTGGACGATTCCGGCAAACTTGGCGATCGCAGTCAATCCCGAATTGACTTATGCCGTGGTGGAACCGCCGGCAAATTCCCACATCGCACAACAATTTATGTTAGTAGCTGTCGATGCGGTCGATCGGCTGTCGGCAACTTTTAACACTGAATTAAAAATACTTGCTACCTTCAAAGGCAAAGAATTAGAAGGTTGCATCTACAAACACCCGCTGTTCGATCGCGAAAGTCCGATCGTTGCCGGCGGCGACTACATTACCGCTGATTCCGGGACGGGATTGGTGCACACTGCACCCGGCCACGGACAAGAAGACTTTATCGTCGGAAAACGCTGCGGTTTGCCAGTTTTAACACCCGTAGATGAGAACGGAAATTTTACCGCAGAAGCCGGACAGTTTGTAGGTTTAAATGTCCTCGGAAACGGCAATGCCGCAGTGATTGATGCCCTTGCCGAAGCAAATTGTTTGATTAAAGAGGAAAGTTACGCTCACTCTTATCCTTACGATTGGCGCACCAAAAAACCAACTATTTTTCGGGCGACGGAACAGTGGTTTGCCTCCGTTGAAGGGTTCCGAGATGAAGCCCTAAAAGCGATCGCGGATGTGAATTGGATTCCCGCCCAAGGGGAAAATCGGATTACTGCAATGGTGGGCGATAGATCGGATTGGTGTATTTCTCGCCAGCGGACTTGGGGCGTTCCGATTCCCGTATTCTACGATGAAGAAACCAACGAACCGCTGTTAAATGAAGAAACGATCGCCCACGTGCAAGCCATTTTTGCCGAACGCGGTTCGGATGCTTGGTGGGAATTGTCGATCGCCGAATTGCTGCCGGAATCTTACCGCAATAACGGCCGCACTTACCGTAAGGGAACCGACACGATGGATGTGTGGTTTGACTCCGGTTCTTCTTGGGCCGCAGTTGCCAAAGGTCGATCGGAATTAAACTATCCTGCTGATATCTATTTGGAAGGTTCAGACCAACACCGCGGCTGGTTTCAATCGAGTTTGCTTACCAGTGTAGCAACTAACGGCGTCGCTCCTTACAAAACAGTTTTGACTCACGGTTTTGTACTCGATGAAAAAGGCCGCAAGATGAGCAAATCTGAAGGCAATGTCGTCGATCCGGCGTCAGTAATTAAGGAATATGGAGCCGATGTTTTGCGGTTGTGGGTGTCTTCGGTAGACTACTCAGCAGACGTGCCATTGGGCAAAAACATTCTCAAACAGCAGTCGGATGTTTACCGCAAAATTCGCAACACAGCTAAGTTTTTGCTGGGAAATTTGCACGACTTTGACCCCGCAAAAGATGCCGTTGCTTACGAGGAATTGCCGGAACTCGACCGCTATATGCTGCACAGAATGGGCGAAGTATTTGCAGAAGTCCAAGATGCTTTTGAAAGCTTCCAATTTTCCCGGTTTTTCCAAACTGTCCAGAATTTCTGCACGGTAGATTTATCGAATTTTTACTTGGATATTGCCAAAGACAGACTTTACATCAGCGCGACAGATACCCTTCGCCGCCGCAGTTGTCAGACGGTGATTGCAATTGCTGTGGAGAATTTAGCAAGGGCGATCGCACCTGTTTTGTGTCACATGGCTGAGGATATTTGGCAGTACCTTCCCTATCCGACTCCTTACAAGTCCGTGTTTGAAGCCGGTTGGGTGCAAATTGATGCTTCATGGCACAATCCAGAATTGGCTACTCGCTGGCAGTATTTGCGGCAAGTGCGGGGCGAAGTTAACAAGGTTTTGGAAAAAGCCCGGATGGAAAAGGCGATCGGTTCTTCTTTGGAAGCTAAGGTTTTGGTGTACGTTCCCGATGTTGAGAAACGGCAGCAATTGCAAGCTTTGAATCCCAGCAGCGAAGAATTGGTGGATTATGTGCGATCGCAAAATTCAGTCATCGAGTTAGCAGCAGATGAGAAGGCAAAAGCAGCACAAGATCGACAGGAAGAACAAGCGGCAAAAGTTGCCAAAGTCTTGACAGAAAAGACAGTTTATGTTGAGGAAGAAACGATAGAAAAGGGCGATCGATCTTCTCAGATCGTACAGTATTCCGCCCCTGAACTGTCGGCTTCAGATTCGCAGCCAATCTTAGATCAAGCCGCCGAGTTTTTAGCTAATTTGCCTGAATACGCGGGCAACTTTTTTACAGAATACCAACAAGCGCTGGTAACACTTGGGCTGTTAGCCTCTGTGTTAGTAACGGGCAGAGTAACGCTGGCGATTTTGGATACGATGAATCAGATTCCGATGTTGGGAGGCTTCTTTGAAGTCATCGGCATCTTATTTACAATCTGGTTTGCTTTCCGTCACTTGCTGTTTGCCGCCAACCGTCAAAAAATTGCAGAACAAATTGATTTCCTGACAGCAGATGTGGTGGGCCGGAGTACAGCGCTTGTACTTGCAGAAACACAGGCGATCGTCCTCGCACCGGCATTAGATACAGCGCTTGTGCTTGTAGAAACACAGGCGATCGTACAAACAGCCCCAGCCGAAAAAGTGTTTGTAGAAACACCCCAAATCCCGCAAGCAGAATTAGTTGCGATCGAACCCAAACCAGAAATTCCTGCTTCCATAGCTGTAACGCCCGATTCTACTATGACCGGCAAGGGTGTAGACGAACTGCGGTATTTGTTCATTACTTCGGAAGTGGAACTGGTAGAATCGAATGCAATCCTGCAAGAATTGCCGTACAGCTATCAGTCTCCCGAGTTGGCGATTGGTGTAGTGAAAGCAGACGGGGAAAAGTGCGATCGCTGCTGGAATTACTCGACTCATGTCAGCGAGTCGATCGAACATCCGCTAATTTGCGAACGCTGCGTTTCAGCAGTAGACGGCAAATTCTAACGTAGGCTGCGCTTCGGGAAAAATTATTGAGTTTGTGATAGCCACATTCAGCCCGAAGCGCACCTTACAATAACTTCATTTGCTTATTTCTGATTAAAAAAACCGCAGACGATTTCACCAGGGTTGTTTTGTCCAAACGCCAAAACTGTTCCATCTTTCTTAACTGTAGTGCGATCGCGGCAATTGTAGACTTCCAGAGGCTGTTTCACTCCATCAACACTCAGAATTACCCTGTATTCCCAATAATTTTTCGCACTGCGTTTGATATCGACAATGCAAATCTCGCTTCCTTGATAATTGCGACATACAGAGGCCTCAGCAGGAAGCGCCACCGAGAAAAAAGATATTAATAGCAAAAAGTAGCAAACACATTTCATCATCGGCGATCGCATTTTCCTTTACCCTACCCCGAACCCAGTATGCGGACGCTTGTAAGGTGGATGCAACCCCAACACAATATCATCCTCAGACACTCCCATATCGACAAATTCCCGTGCAATATCCACTTCTGTCATATTGCGCTGAATCCAAATTTTGCCATCCTTGATATCCAAATGAATGAAACAGTTGTATATCCGCTTTAGCCCCTCCCAGCCAACATCTAGTAACTGATAGTGGTCGTGTTCCCCATCAAAAACAAGCTGGCATTCAACGTCTGAATTAGGCTTTTCTAGCGTTGCTTGTTGAGTTAGCAATTTGCGGATACACTGGCGGTAATGCTCTACTCTTTCCATTCCACAATTACCTCTTTTTTACAGCATCGTGAAATAAATCTCTAGCAGCCATTTCTATTTAATACAGCTTTTATCTTTATCTTATACCAGCCTGAGCGCGCCCACTGCTACGATCGCCCTCAAGTGGCGACATCATAAGATAGCTGAACCATACCAGAACTATATGTCTGACATCCAGTTAACTGCAAAGCTGTAGTATTTATGGGATTAACAAATAAAGGGATTCCCTCGCCTAAAATAAGCGGATGCACCGAGAGAATCACTTCGTTGACAAAGTTTTGATTCAGGAAATCGCGAATCAGTAGAGCACCTCCCACCAACCAAATATTCTTGCCTTCAAGCAAGCGCAAATCATTGACAAAACTCTCTGAATCTGTTACCACTTCGACATCAGAGGTGGCTTGAAAATCTAGATTTTTCGTAAAAACATAACTCTTTTTTTCCTGGTAGGGATACTCGCCAAAAGTTAGAACTTGTTCGTAAGTTTTCCGACCCATGAGAACCGTATCGATGCTATCTAAGAATTTATTATAACCGTAATTTTGGTCTGTAAATAGCCAGTCAATATCGCCATTCGAGCGGGCGATATAACCGTCCAGACTAGATGCAATGAATAGTACAATTTTACGCATGGCAACACCGAGGTTTGTGGAATGATTGGGGCAAACATCGCCCCCACTTTAATTTTAAATGATTTAGTGTCCTGACGGTAGCTTGAGTTCTATACCCAGCTTTTGACCGACATCGATCGCCTTATCAGCAAAATCAGTCACGCCAGCGATGCCAACTCCGATCGCAGTACCCGCCGCTACAAGAGCTGTTAAGCTTTTCTTTAATCGAGTTTTATTCCATTGGTTTTCCGGTTTCTTGATTTCGGTTTCAACATCTTCAATATCGATAATTATCCCCTCGCGGATGTCTTCGGGAAACTGATCGGCGGTTTGACGCATGGAGGAAATCAGTTTGAAAAGTTCGGCGGTATTGGTGTTATTGTTTTGCAGGGATTGATTGCCAGCAACTTCGGCACTGTTCGACGAACCGCCGATATTGCCGGAGAAGTTAGCACCTTGAAAAGCACCTTGAAAGTTGTTGGTTTCAGAAGAATTTTGAGTCATTTTTGCTTCGGCTTTATTAATAATTGGTCTAGTAACAGCTAGTTTAGCGATATCTACAAGGTCGTCATATTCTCTTCCGTATTTTCCCATTTCTCGATCGCCCATTTGGTTTCTGCGCCGAAGTTCGATCGACTCATAGCCATCCAGCAACGGCCGCAAATCTCGACTCGTTTTAAGTTTGCCGATCACAACCTCAGTCTGGCCCATCTCCTCCAGCCCTAGCAATTCATCATAATCCAGCGGATCGGCATCGGGATAACCCGGAACCGGCACCCATTGACTGATTTCCAGATTGGCAAAAGATTTGTGGATTTTGGTAAACGTATCGCGAATCATGCTGAGGAAAGAACGCCGCGTCGATTCCCGCCCGCTAACGGCAATAAAGATTTTCTTATCTTCCGGGTCAGATTTGATCCGGGCGATGTTGTACACCTCAGCGCCTTCCCTGTACTCCAGCATAACCCCCGTGCGCCAGTGGGTGCGGTTGTGGATTTTCTCGTGCATGAGGACGATGAAGCGCGAGAGGATGCTGTCGGGGAGGATGCGGTAGTAATATTGAAATTCCAGGGTTTCGCCTTCGAGTTCGGTGTTTTGCGGTTGTTCTTTGGGCAAAATGCCGGGGATGAGGAAAGTCGGCGCGGGACAATGGCTGACGGGGAAGCAGAGTTCAAATTCCTCCATCAACCCGGTGAGGCAGTGGTAGCGGTGGCGGGGATATTTATTTGAGTCGAGGATGCGGCTGAGGTCGGCGTAGGAGAGAATGCCTTTGGTTTTGACTTTGAGTGCGTCGTCGCTGAGGAGGGCATAGATGCCTTCTGTCACCCAGTGGGGATTGAGGATGTTGGTGGATTGCAGGATGGGATGTTCGCGGAAGTTGAGGACAATGCCCAGGTTGTGCAGCAGTCCGATTAGTTGGGTTTGGTCGGTTTCTTCAAAGATGTTTTCTTTGGCGCAGATGGTGGCGTATTCGCTGATGCTGATGATGTCTTTCTCGAGGTTTTCCAGGCGCTGCTTGACTTGGAACCAGCTTAGCGGCAAAAGATCGTAGACTTCTTTGAGTTGGGAGATTTCCGTGTGGATGGCGCTGCGGAGTTCGTCGATGCCGGTGCCGCTTTGGCAGGAAGTTTCGATAATCGCTTTGATGTTGGGATATTTGTCGCGCAAGGCTTTGCGGTTGAGATCCAGGGGTTGTTCGTCGCATTTGTTGCCGACGAGGATGACGGGGGAAGCGTCGCCGAAGCTTTCGATCAGTTTCAGCCAGTATTCGAGGCGGTTTTCGTCTTCGCTGGTGCGGCAGTTGCACACGAGGAGGTAGAGGCTGCGTTTGGTAAGGAAAAATTGGTGGGTGGCGTGGTAGATTTCTTGTCCGCCGAAGTCCCAGACGTTGAGTTTGACGGGTTTGGTGTTGACTGTAATTTTCCAGTCTGTGATGTTGAGTCCGTCGGTTTGGGGCTCGTTGGGGTTGTATTTGTTGTGGATGAGACGGTTGATCAGGCAGGTTTTGCCGACGCTGCCTTGCCCGACGAGGAGGACTTTGGCTTCGTTGAGGGGGAGAACTTCGCCGCTGCGGAGTTGGCGCAGGTAGTTGAAGATGGCGGCGGGAGTACCGGAGTCTTCTCTCAGGGCGAGCCATAGAACTTCTGGAAAAATGGGCAGGGGATTGCAGCGGAGGTCGAGTGTTTCAAGTTTTGGCAGTGTTTCCAAACATTCAGGAAGAGTTTGAATCTGATTGCTACTGAGGTAAAGCTGTGTCAGATTCGACAGTTGGCCGATCGCATCTGGGATTTCGGTAATCTGATTGTTATCGAGGAAAAGCTGTATCAGATTCGACAGTTGCCCAATCGCATCTGGGAGTTCGGTAATCTGATTGTTATCGAGGAAAAGCTCTGTCAGATTCGACAGTTTGCCCATCGCATCTGGGAGTTCGGTAATCTGATTGTTCTCGACGTGAAGCCCAGTCAGATTGGATAGTTCGCCGATCGCCTCTGGGATTTGGGTAATCTGATTGTTATTGAGCTGAAGCCATGTCAAATTTAACAGTTGGCCGATCGCCTCTGGGATGGCTGTAATCTGATTGTTATTGAGCTGAAGCCATGTCAAATTTAACAGTTGGCCGATCGCCTCTGGGATGGCTGTAATCTGATTGCTATTGAGGAAAAGCAGTGTCAGATTGGATAGTTGGCCGATCGCATCTGGGATTTCGCTAATCTGATTGTTATTGAGGAAAAGCCGTGTCAGATGGAACAGTTGCCCGATCGCCTCTGGGATTTGGGTAATCTGATTGTTACTGAGGAAAAGCTGTGTCAGATTCGACAGTTTGCCGATCACATCTGGGATTTCGCTAATCTGATTGCCATTGAGGTAAAGCAGTGTCAGATTGGATAGTTTGCCGATCGCATCTGGGATTTCGGTAATCTGATTCCTACTGAGTTCAAGCCGTTTCAGATTCGCCAGTTGCCCGATCGCATCTGGGATTTCGCTAATCTGATTGCCATCGAGGTCAAGCTGTGTCAGATTCGATAGTTGCCCGATCGA
>NZ_JAUBSD010000040.1:59485-60012 GCF_036704575.1 Microcoleus sp. K5-D4 | reverse complement strand
CCGACGCCAATTCCGACGCCGACGCCTGCGGAAACTCCAATTCCCACACCGACGCCAATTCCGACGCCTGCGGAAACTCCAATTCCCACACCGACGCTAATTCCGACGCCAATTCCTGCGGAAACTCCAATTCCCACACCGACGCCAATTCCCACACCGACGCCAATTCCTGCGGAAACTCCAATTCCGACGCCGACGCCTGCGGAAACTCCAATTCCCACACCGACGCCAATTCCTGCGGAAACTCCAATTCCCACACCGACGCCAATTCCTGCGGAAACTCCGACGCCTGCGGAAACTCCGACACCAATTCCGACGCCAATTCCGATATCTGCGGAAACTCCAATTCCGACACCGACGCCAATTCCTACGGAAACTCCAATTCCGACGCCGACTCCTGCTGAAACTCCAATTCCGACACCGACGCCAATTCCTGCGGAAACTCCAATTCCGACGCCAATTCCTGCGGAAACTCCGACGCCTGCGGAAACTCCGACACCAATTCCGACGCCAATTCCGATATCTGC